>JANOTW010000838.1:0-4684 GCA_031416575.1 Ferruginibacter sp. | reverse complement strand
TTCATAAAATGCGCCTGATGAATTGCCCGGTATAACGCAATTAAAGTTCCCCAATGGTATTCAGTACACGAGTGCGACGCAACGATGATGCCATGAAATACTTCTGCTTGGACAACAAAAAAAAGAATGGTTGTATAGAAGGGCGATGCAACGATGTTCATCAGGGCCCTGATGCCTGGGCAAAAAAGATAAAAAAGCATCCATTTTAAACTGCGGGAGGTAAGGGGTTCTTTACATCAATCCATATAAAATAAAAAGACCCGGTTTTGCCGGGTCCTTTTAGTATTCATTTATTTGACGATTAATTGCGGCCCGGGCCCATCATAATTTTTCTTCCGAATACAATTAAATGTATGGCTGCGAAAATGATTGAAATGTACAGCAGGGTTTGATCCATTTCAAATCCTACGGAGTATTGATGCAGCAACCCCGCAACAATCAACATAACGGAAAGCCCCATTCCAACATAACGTGCCATATTCATTCCTTTCCTATTTTCAACACCGCCTCCCAGCAAGCTATGCTTTACCCCATACACCAGGTAAATATCCATGCCAATCAGCATCCATACAAGTAAACGTATCCAGGTATCCGGCGCTAAAAAAACCATCATACCCAAACACGTGATAATACCCAATATAGGAACTAACGGAACCAGCGGCGTTCGGAATGAACGTTTTAAATCAGGCATTTTTACACGCATTACCCAAACGCCTACGCATACCAGTATAAATGCGAATAAGGTACCAATGCTGGTCATTTCGCCCACAACACGGGCAGGCACAAACGCCGCAAACAGGCTAACAAAAAGCATGAAAAGTAAATTACTCTTTATCGGGGTTTGAGTTGTAGGGTTAACCCGTGAAAATATTTTTGGTATCAGCCCGTCTTTGCTCATACTGAAAAATACCCTCGTTTGCCCCATCATCATTACCAATATCACGGAAGCGTAACCCGCTAAGATCGCTAATACGATCGCCTTGTTCAACCAGGGATAATCCGGCTGAATTATTCCTGCCGCATCCGGCTTACCCATGTGTTCAATGGCGATGGCAACAGGCGCTATTCCATCTTTGCCGGCAAACGTTGTATAGCTGGTAACACCGGTCATTACATGCGCAAACAAAATATACAATACAGTACAAATTACCAGTGATCCTAAAATTCCAATGGGCATATCTTTTTTAGGGTTCTTTGCTTCCTGCGCAGCAGTGCTTACCGCATCAAAACCAATATAAGCAAAGAAAACAATGGCGGCTGCACGAATAATCCCTCCCCAGCCATGTTCAAAAAATCCTTCATGGCCCGGTTCAGTGGCAGGAATTAAATAGGGAGTGTAGTTGGCTTCATTAATATACTTCCATCCTAAAAATATAAATACCAGCACCACGGTAACTTTTAATGCTACTATCACGGCATTTACATTGGCGCTTTCTTTTGTTCCCTTGATTAACAGGGCGCTCATTAAAACAATAATAAAAACCGCGGGAAGATTAATGATACCGCCATCCCATGGCCCTACTGTAAGTGAATGTGGTAAATAAATATCAAAGCCTTCGAGGAACTTGACAAGATAGCGGCTCCAGCTAATGCCTACGGTAGCCGCACCTACAGCGTATTCCAATACCAGGTCCCAGCCGATAATCCATGCTATAAATTCACCCATTGTAGCATATGAATAAGTATAAGCGCTGCCTGCAACGGGTATCATAGAAGCAAACTCTGCATAACATAAGCCCGCAAATGCACAGCCGAGGGCAGCTACGATAAATGAGATGGTAATAGCGGGGCCCGCATTGTTTGCCGCGGCCAGCCCGGTAATGGAAAATAACCCTGCGCCAATAATAGCCCCTATTCCCAATGATATCAGGGAACCCGGGCCTAATGTTCTTTTTAAAGTATGGCTTCCGGTTTCCTCCGCTTCATTCATCAATGCAGCCATGGGTTTTCTTACAAATAAACTCATATTAGTATGGTGGTTTTAATAAATAATGAATTGGAAAAATAAGCAATAAATTTTTAATTGAGCAACCACCGGGGTTTTTTTATAGGGCAAACGCATTAAAAACCAATTTCCGACAAAAGAAGCATGTTCTTAATCACGAAGGCCCGCCTCAATGGAACGGGCAGGGATGTAATTATTATGGAAATGAATCATTCTTGATTTTTTAAAACCCGCCGAGGCGGGTTTTAAAGACTTTATGTTCGTTCTGTTTCCATAATCATGTCAGCCTTTCAGGCTTTAAAATTTTAATGTGCCTGCCCTGTGTTTTTTTATAGGTGCATTCCAAATTGTAGCTCCATTCTTAAAGGATTGCCAACCTTGGCAAAGGGCCCGTAAATGACTGGGGAATATAGAAGGTTGGCAACCCTGAGCGACAATTTGGGATGCACCCTTTTTTATGGCGGCCGCCGTATAACAAGTATTAAATATTATATTGCGAACCTAATTATTACGTATGGAAATTAAACCGGCTAAGCGCAGCCATCTAACGCTTTATATTGGTATCGCATTACTGGCAGGTATTATCGCGGGGTTTATTTTGAATAAAAGTTATGTTGGCAAAGAAAACGCTAAAATAGCCAATGCGGAAGTGCAGGCAAATCATTTGCATGGCAAAATGAAACAATATGAAGAGGTAAAAGACAGTGCGGCCTTTAATACATTACTGGCTATTCAAAAAAATACCACCCTTCAAAAAAAACAGGCTGAAACTGGTTTATTAGGCAGCGTAGATGAAACCCGTTCTTTTGCTGATATCAAATTATTTACTGATTCACTTAAAGTAATCAATAGCCGGTTGGCCGCACTAACGGACACAGCCAATGTTGCATATAAGGAATTGAAAAAGCAACAGGAATTAATATCAATTCAAAAAAATGACAACCTCAGGGAAAGGGATAAAAAATTGGATTGGCTCACCATAATAGCGGATATTTTTCTGCGGCTTATAAAAATGATCGTTGCTCCGCTGGTATTTACTACATTGGTAGTGGGGGTAGCAAAGCTGGGGGATATTAAATCAGTAGGGCGTATAGGGGGTAAAACTTTATTGTGGTTTATCAGCGCTTCATTACTGAGTTTATTACTGGGTATGGTATTGGTGAATTTTTTTAAACCCGGTATTGCCATGCAGTTGACCCTGCCTGATAGCAATACCAATCTTGGCCTTGATAAGGCCGCACTCACCATCAGGGAATTTTTCTACCATGTTTTTCCGGCCAGTGTTATTGATGCGATGGCCAAAAATGAAATACTGCAAATCGTAGTGTTTGCATTGTTCTTTGGCGTAGCCGCTGCCGCAATTGGAGATTTTGCTAAACCGGTTGTTCATGCGTTGGATGTTATCGCCCATATTATTTTAAAGGTTACAGGGTATGTAATGAATTTCGCACCGCTGGCGGTTTTTGGCGCCATGTCGGCAATCATTGCAAAGCAGGGGATTGGCATTTTAAAAACGTATTCCATTTTTGTGGGCGAGTTTTATTTAGGGTTATTGGTGTTATGGATCTGCCTGATATTGGCGGGTGGTTTATTTATAGGTAAGCGGGTATTTACGCTCATCAAAAGAATGGAAGAGCCCATTCTATTAGCCTTTAGTACCAGCAGTAGTGAAGCTGCGTTTCCAAAAACCATGCTTGAACTGGAAAGATTTGGGTGCAAGGATAAAATCGTAAGCTTTGTTTTGCCCTTAGGCTATTCCTTTAACCTGGATGGAAGCATGATGTACATGACATTCGCATCTTTGTTTATTGCGCAAAGCTATGGAATGGATATTCCATTGGCCACTCAGTTAACAATGTTGCTTGTATTGATGCTAACCAGTAAAGGTATCGCCGGGGTGCCACGGGCGTCGCTGGTTGTAATAGCGGGTACCCTGGCCACTTTTAACATTCCGGAAGCGGGCATTGCGTTGCTTTTGGGAATAGACCCCTTGCTGGATATGGGCCGCAGCGCTACCAATGTAGTGGGCAATAGTATCGCAACGGCGGTAATAAGTAAGCTGGAAGGTGAGTTGAAGCACGGGGAAAAAGATTAATTTTATTGTTCAATAAAGATTGATTTATGAAAGTGATACATGAAGGCTGGATAACCAGGAACAAAGAAGTGATGATGGGCAAGCCATGCATAAAAGGAACGAGGATTACGGTGGAGTTGATTCTGAAGAAAATAAGTGAAGGAGCAACTGTTCAACAGCTCCTGGAAGATTATCCTCATCTTAATGAAGAAGGGATTTATGCTTGTGTAGATTACGCAAGGGCAATTATGATTAATGAACATGTTTTTGAATTAAACACATGATTTTAGCGGATGAAAATATTTTCAGGGCGCTTATTCAAACCTTACGTCAAAATGGCTACGAAGTATTTTCCATATTTGAGGAACATAGAGGAATAAGTGACATCTTTATTGCTCAATTATCCCTCAGGCCTCCGAGGATTATTCTAACAGAAGATAAAGACTTTGGTAATCTCATTTTTGAACATGGAGTTGAAGTTACTGGTGTGATTTTTTTGAGGTTTCTCAATACTGAAAGGAATTTAATTATATCTGAAGTCTTGAATTTTTTAAAAACGCAAACATTAGAGTCATTATCCGGAAATTTTATTACCATTACTCCAAATAATATTAGGGTTAAAAAAATACCGGATTTATTAAAATAAGTAAAGTTTAAAACAGGCA
>JANOTW010000837.1:0-12699 GCA_031416575.1 Ferruginibacter sp. | reverse complement strand
GCCTGGCCTAAGTGTTCTGCGGGATATGCATTATCCAGCATAATCGCTTCCAGTACCGTGCCTATATTACTTCTAATACCTTCGCTACATTGTTTTATCCATTCTTCAGGATATATCAGTAACGGCAGGGCGCCATACAATGCTACCAGTTCATTCATTTCAGCCGCTTTAAAAAGTTGGCTGATGGTATTTAAATACACCGTTTTATTTTCTGAAGGCCAATGCAATAGCATCCATACCCTTGCCAGCCTGTCAATAGTATAATTAGCGATGGAAAATTCGCAGCCCAGGCCTTTCATCTGATCCATGTCCTCCTTATTGAATGATAAAACTACTTTGCCGGTATATCGGGGAATTGCAGTGAATGCTGTACAAAAAACAATACTTCCTTTTTCACCTTTAAACTGAATGATTTTTTCATTTAGCCACTCCCATGCTGTGGCACTTGCATTCCGTTGAAGTAAACCGCCGAAATATTTAGTTAGCTGTTCCGTGTGATAGTAAGACATTGTTTATATTTCTTGATTGTGAGGTTTAACACGGTTGTTGTGTTGATACTGCGCAACGGGCAAATTAGTGAAATTTTCAAGGAATACTGTTAGTAAAAACAAGTAGGTACGATTTTTTTGTCCAGGCTGTGAAGCTGTGTGCATTCCCGAAAAATCGGGATTTCGAAATACAGTTTTTTTTGTCCAAACTGTAGTTCTTGCTCAACATCCTTGCATCGCCCTCTTGTACTGCATACCTTTGGGGATCTTTTATTGCGTTATGTTGTCTGAATAGCCAAATGTATTTAGATCGCACCTGTAAGGCCGGCATCATAAAAAAGGCCCTGTCCCGGCAATTGTCGTCTGAGCTATGATTTTTATATTTTATGATTCTTATGATTTAAATGATTTTGGGAACAGAGCAATTATAAAATCAGGTTTATCACAAATAATAAAATTAAATACAGCTTCGTCAGCAAATAAAGGCCTGCGTGTTTTGATTGTTGGCGGAGGTTCGTCGCACGATTTCGATCTTTCATCCGTAGAGACAAGGCAATGCCTTGTCTCTACGGATGAACGATCGAACGGATTACCAACCACACATATCATCAAAACACACTTAATCAAATTAATCAAAACAATCTTAAAAATCATAGTTCAGACATTTTTATTCGCATTTATAAACCCGTCTATACAACCATACTTTTTTGTCCGGGCTAAGAAGCTATGATGATCATCCTCTCCGCCGCGGCGGGGCTCTTGCACTGAATACCTTTGGAAATCTTTGATTACGTTCTTATTAACGAAACATCAGCCGCCGTTTATCTGGGTACTCTTGTACCGCATACCTATGAGGATCTTTTATTAAGTTTTAAATAAAAAAAGAGCCTGATTAATTTTAATATTAAATACAGCTAATATCACAATTTATCTCTTGCGAAGTTTAAATGATTTACGGTTTGTATGTTGTTAATTATCTTCAACTTTTATTAAAGATGCTGGCTGGTTATTCTGTACAACAGGCATATCAGTGATATTTGTTTTGTTCAATAAAAAATAAAACAGGTAAGGTTTAATTTAAAACGCAATTAAAGTTCCCCAATGGTATTAAGTACAAGAGGGCGATGCAACGATGTTGAGCATGTAAATATAGTTTGGACAAAAAAACTGTATTGCGAAATCCCGATTTTTCGGGAATGACCATTGCTTCTCTGCCTGGACAAAAAAATCTTATTCACGTTTTTATCCGTTGTGCAGTATATTTTCTATCAATAAAAGTAAAACTTCAATGCCTATTGAAAGCAGGTGCTATGCAAACAATCCCTTCTCCGCTTTACCCAAACCATCGGGTGTTGTATAGAATGGCCTTTTTTCTACAACATAATGAGCATCTTCGGCAATGCCCAGGGCATGATAGATGGTCTGGTGCACCTGGTCTATTACGATCGGTTTTTCAATGGTTTTGCAAGGACGTTCATCGGCGGTTTTACCATATACGTTTCCTTTTTTAATTCCGCCGCCGAACATTAACATGGAACATCCGTCGGTGAAATGGCGGTGCATGCCATAATTTTTGATGTCTTCAATAATATCGGGTTGATTAACCTGTTCCTGCACTTTAAGGCCGGGGCGCCCTTCCACCATCATGTCCCTGCTGAATTCACTGGCTAAAATAACCATGGTGCGATCCAGGTGCCCTGTTTGTTCCAGGTCTTTTATCAACTGGGCCACAGGGCCATCAATCTGCTTCTTCATATCAATTAACCTGGTATAGCCATTATCATGCGTATCCCAGCTTTTAAAGGGTTCGTATTCGGTGGTAACACTGATAAAACGGGCGCCCTGTTCTGTTAGCCGGCGTGCCATCAGGCAACCTAAACCAAACTTTCCGGTATTATAAATATCATAAATCTCCTTAGGTTCTTTGCTTAAATCAAATGCCGCGGCTTCCGGGGATTTTAAAAGCATATAAGCCTGTTCCATTGATCTTCTCAACGATTCTTTTTGATAGTCGCTGCCAAATTCACCCATCGCACTTTTACTTATCAAATCATTATATAGTTGATTTCTCTTTTCAAACCTCATCGCAGACATGCCCACAGGTGGTTTTACACTTTCCAGGCCAGCAGAGGGATCCGGTATAAGGAATGGCCCGTATTCATTTCCTAAAAATCCAGCGGTATGAAAGGCTTTTAATTCTTCTCCTTCCCCTAAGGTAAATCTTTGGCCAATGTCGATAAAAGCGGGTATAACCGGGTTCACGGAACCCAGCTCCTTTGCGATCCAGGAGCCGATATGGGGAGCGGAAACAGATTGAGGAGGTTTATAACAGGTATGCCAGTGATATTGGTGGCGTGAGTGTAATATATGTCCCATGTCACCAGCCACATACGACCTGATAACGGTACCTCTGTTTATTACCTTCCCGATTGACCCCAGTCCTTCCGAAAAGGAAACACCATCAAGTACGGTAGGCACGGACTTAAAGGTACTCAGCACATCATTTGACTGCATTCCTTTGGAGAATGGAGTATATCTTTTAGGATCAAAAGTATCTGTATGGGCCATTCCTCCTGCCATCCAGAGCAAGATCACCGTATCGGCCCTGGAATTTATTTTTTTGCTGTTGCAGGATGATAAAAAATTGGTCATGGGAACACCTGCCGCAAGCGCTGCCATGGTAGCGGCACTGCTTCTTTTTAAAAATTCCCTTCTATTCCATGGAGTATTCATGAGCGGTAATTGATGTGATTACGATTAGGTGAATTTTATAGCACGAATTTTATAGCACGAATTTTTAAGGCACGAATTACACGAATTAAAAGACAGGAAAAGCATTGATTCGTGTAATTCGTGTTTTATAATTCGTGTTATTTTACTTCCTGTAATTCATGTTTTAATAAATGACTTGAAATTCAGGTAGCAGCATAATAACCCAGAACAGGTCCTGGATGGAATCCGTCTCAGGTTTATCGCCCAACAATTTTTTGGCAACTTTGTATTCCTTAGGTTGCGCTTCACGGCCTAATGCCCGCTTATAAATTTCTTTGATTATAACATCGCTGTTCTCATACTTTTGTTTCCAGTTTTCCGCCCCTTTTCTGATCACTGAATTGAACCTGTCCCCATTGGTTAGTTCCAGGGCCTGTAACAGGTTTGCCTGCGACTCCCTGCTGGTGGAAACTGTTTCCCTGTTCGGCCTGCCTAAAGCAGTAAGGAAAGTATTATTGACTACCAGCGAAGCACGGGCGAAAAGATGGCTTGACTGATCGTATCCGGGCAGGCCAGATGGATTATACCTTACCAGCGAATCAGGGAATAGAGGCCCAATAACCGTACCCACAGCATCCGCAAACTGTTCCGCGGACATTCTTTTCCTTAACATTCCGGTGAATTTGTAATCCTGTGACACAATTTTATTGAGGTCCTTAAATCCTACGGAAGGCAATTGGTAGGTATTGGAAGTGGTGATCAGGTAAAGCAGCTCTTTAATATCAGATTGGCCCTGCTGAAAATTGAAAGCCATCCAGTCCAGCAAGTCCCGGCTCCAGGGTTCGTTATCCATTACATCAACAGGTTCAATAAGGCCACGGCCCATAACCTGCGCCCATATCCTGTTTACAATGGTACGGTACAAACGGCCATTCTCCGGTTTTATCATATTCTCCGCCAGTTGCGCCTGTTTTATTTTTGTAGTAGCGGCATTATCAATAGTACCCAGTTGTTTCCAAAGCATGCTTGCAGGGATGAATTTACCGGTAGGTTTATCGCAGCGGTTTATTTCAAGGGAGCTATCGGCAAAAATATTGGCAAAGGCGTAAGCATCATTGAGTTTCCAATCGCTGATAAAACTGTTATGGCAGGAAGCGCATTTTAAATTCAGCCCTAAAAAAACCTGCGATATATTCTGTGCTGCCTGCATTTCCGTTCTTTGGCTTGCATTTACAACCCCCCGCCATTTGATGCCTTCAACAAATCCTTTGGATTCCTTGTCAGGGCTTACCAGTTCTTTTACAAACTGATAGTATGGCTTATTTGATTTTATTGATTTATACAACCAGTCGGTAATATTATACCGTCCCTTGGTGATGTAGCCTGTTCCCGTATAATCGTTTCTTAATGCATCATTCCAGAAACTGAGCCAATGCGTGGCGTAATCATCATCCCGGTTTAATAGTTGCCTTACCCATAAAGCCCTTTTACCGGGCCTGTTATCTTTGATGAATGTTTCAAGCTCTTCCGGGCCGGGCAGCAATCCGATGATGTCCAGGAATATCCTTCTTAAATAGGTCCTGTCATCAACAAGCTTAGGCCAGTCAGTTTTATTGTTTACGAAATACTGGTTCACCCACCTGTCAACAGGGTTGGTAAGATTATTGGAAGCAGGGGGCAGGGCGGGATTTCTTGGTTGCAGTTCAGCAACTGTAAAATTATTTTGTTTATCCACTCCATCGGGCCATGGGGCGCCTTTCTGAATCCAGAAATTTATCACAGCGATATCATTGTCAGACAGTTTTTTGCCTTTGGAAGGCATGCGGTCTTCATGACCGGCCGGCAGCGTTATGCGCCGGATTATTTCGCTTTCACTGGCATTTCCCGGGATAATGACCGGCCCATTCTCGCCTCCTTTAAACACCATATCTTTCCCGTCAAGCCGCAACTCACCTTTAACTTTTTCTGCGCCATGGCATTTATAGCAATTATGAGCGAATATCGCCCTTACCTGCACATTGATGCCCGCCTCCTGCTTTTTGGTTAAAGTGGCGGTATCCATTTTAAGCAAGGTCAAATCAAAGTTACCCGTTTGGGCTCTTTCATAACCGGCACTCCAGGGAAGCGTACCGGACAGGTAATCATTCCCATGTGTCAATGATGCTCCAAAATGCCCTGCCACCGATACTCCCAGGGCACTACAAAATAAAATGCCGCGGTAGGGCATTACCAGTTGTAACCGGTTTTTTTTAAGTATGGTGTATAGTAAAAACAAAGTAATGGCCCCAAGGCAGGCTGTAGCAATACCTACCCATTGGTGTATGCTTAAAATATCAACACCATACTCTCCATCACTGGATAGCAACAACCCAAATACAGCGGAAAATATCGCAGTAACCACACCTGCAGCTACAAGCAGGTTAATGCCTGGCCGTAGCGATGATCTAAAATTTTTAAGGGTAAAAAGTTCAAGTATGGCGGCAAATAACAACAAGCCAACGGGAAAATGAACCGCTAACGGATGAAGCCTTCCTAAAAATCTCCAAAGCCAGAAAGTTCCGGAAGCAGTAGAAGCGGGTGAAAGGGATTCAGCCAATGCACTGTACGTTACCACAGACACCACAATAATGGAAATAATAATGAGGGTTTTCTTTTTCCCGGAGAATATATTTTTAATACTATTTTTCATTTACAATTAAAATATAAAATAAACTCTTCTGCACAACGGGTAAAAACGTGAATAAAATTTTTTGTCCAGGCAGGGAAGCAATGGTCATCATCGTTGCATCGCCCTCTTGTACTTAATACCATTGGGGATCTTTAATTGTGTTTTAAATTAATCCCTTAGCATATTCATAGGCTTAATTTATAATATAAATATCACTAATTCATCCCTTGCTCATTCTAAGCTGCAAAATAGTTTATCGCCAGGGCGGCGCTGATAATAAGTAACCCGAAAAACTCTCTTGTCTTTTCGATATAAGGTTTTGTAGCCTGCATGCTTTCAACAATGCTTTCCCTGTTATACCTGGTTATCCAATCGCGAACGCCATCTTTTGCAAAAAATAATACGATTGCATATACCAAATAGAAACAAATAGCAACTAAATATATTGCGGGATAATATTTCCCAAAAACCGCCAACCCACAACAAATAGCAGCTATCATATAAATGCTTACCCACAACCATGCATCTTTATCATTAGCATTCACATAGGCAAAAGTAGAAAATGCCAGGAAGAAGACCACATTTAAAATTATTATCAGCATAAAATTATATGAACGTATCAGTTAAAGGCTAAAACTAAGTTTTTCATCTGAAATTTGACTGTATGTTGCCGTTTAATAATCAACCGGTAACAACTACTTTAGTTGCTTAAGCCGGATGTTTCGATATTCAACTTTCATTGGTGGCCCTACGTGTACCTGCACACCTAACAATCCATCTGACTTTCCATTAACCGTGTCTTTATCCGTTACATCACTCATCAAAATCCCATTAATAAAATGTTGTAAATGGTTAGCTTTTATAATCAGATGGCAGGTATTCCATTCTTCCGGTTTTATTTTAGCCTTTAAGGAATCCGAATTGCCCAACGAACCTGTTACCGTTCTTTTTGCCCATGCATTATTTTTAATATTATTCTTTAAAGAATCTGATGGATTTTCCGGTGTATTTACAGTTACGATCTCTCCGCGGTAGGCAAGCGTTGTCCTGCTGCGTTCTTCATAGTTTTGCCCGGTATATCGGTTTGCCCCGTCAATATCAGCCTGGTATCCTTTTAAAGCATTGGGCACATCCTTTAATTGTACGCTACGATAATTAATACCGCTATTGCCGGCTTTAGTTATTTTAAATTCAAGTGTAAGTTCAAAGTTTGCCGGCCTGCCTCCCCGCCATATTATGAATGAATTGGTTTTTAGAAGCGTTGCAGGTGTAATTTCTCCAACCAAACTACCATTTTCCACCCTCCAATAAGTTGGGTCCCCTTCCCATCCTGTAAGTGTTTTACCATCAAATATCTGTACAAAACCATCTTTGGAAGATTTGCTTTGGCCTGTTGTTTTGCAACTGCCAATCAGTAACGTGCTTAGTATAATTGCCATTTGGATCAATATAAAACCCTTTTGTTTTAGCATTTTTTTGTTGTTTAAGTATTACTAAATATGTTTTTAGAACTCATTGCCTGCCCTTGTAAATGAAGTAAACTGAACAGCAAAGGGCGTGTGATTAAGTTAAGCGGTATTAATTAATTGCCCCGCCCCTGCCCGTTCCGTTCAGGCGGTCCTTCCGACGGGATGGAGAATTTATAATCAGTATTGAGCTTGAGTATCCAATTTAATTGCTGCAGGCGCACGGTTCAATAAAACACAATTAAAGATCCCCAATGGTATGCGGTACAAGAGGGCGATGCAACAATGTTCCTCATAGCTTCTTAGCCCGGACTAACGAAATTGTAACACATCATTTAGCGCCTTTCCGGCTAGGTTTATTTTAAAAAGTTTTTGGCAAAAGTTTCTTTCCAACTTTTAGAAGCGGCAGAGTCAAGAACTGCCGTACAAACTTTTTGCGTTTCAAGTGCGTCTTTAAAGGTTGGTGCGCATGGTTCCCCGGTTTCGAGGCTTTTTAGAAAATCTGCTACATGATGTACAAAAGAGTGTTCATAACCAATACATGCCCCGGGGATCCACCATTTATTCATATACGGATGGTCGCCATCGGTGACATGGATTGAGCGCCAGCCACGAACAATAGAATCATCCGCATGATCAAAATATTCAAGGCGGTTCAGATCATGCAAGTCCCAGCGAATGGAGGCATGTTCGCCATTAATTTCAAAAGTATATAATGCCTTATGCCCCCGGGCATAACGGGTGGACTCAAAAAGCCCTAAAGATCCATTTTGAAAATGGCAATGAAAAATGCAGGCATCATCAATAGTTACTTCCTGCACCTTACCACTGGCCTGGTGTACCCTTTCTTTAATAAAAGTTTCCGTAACAGCGGATACATCCACAATTGCACCGTTGAGCCACATAGCAGTATCTATACAATGCGCAAGCAAATCGCCTGTTACGCCGCTACCAGCCGCATCTGCATCAAGGCGCCATAATGCTTCCCCGCCCTGCGGCAATTCAGGATTGATCGTCCAGTCCTGAAGAAAGTTGGCACGATAGTGAAAGACACGGCCTAATTTGCCTGAACCTATAATTTGTTTTGCCAGAGTAACGGCCGGTATCCGACGATAGTTGTACCAAACAGTGTTGTTAACGCCGGCCTTTTCAATGGCATCCACCATCTGTTGCGCTTCGGGTAACGTTCGGGCTAATGGCTTTTCGCAGAGGATCATTTTACCTGCCGCCGCGGCAGCAATAGCAATTTCCGAATGCATATTATTGGGGGTGCAAATATCAACCGCATCAATATCCTCCCGTGAGATGATGTCCTTCCAATCCGTTTCGATAGATTGGTATCCCCATTGGTCGGCAAATGCCTGTACTTTATCCTTACTGCGGGAACAAACCGCTTTCAGTTCAGGGCGATATTCCAGTTCCGGAAAAAAATCACCTACCCGCTTATAACCGTTGGTATGTGTGCGGCCCATAAAACCACATCCAATTAATCCAATCCGCAAGGCTTTCTTTTTTGTCATTGTTGTTACTTGTTAAATCAATTAATTAAAATATAATAACAGGCAATTACTCCGCTTCATACCAGCCATGTAACCTGCGCACTTTTATCATGGTAGCCAAAATGTCGTTCCAGGTTTGTTGCTGCTTCATAACATCATTGGAGAACATGCATCCATCCCAGCATATATGTTTAAACGCTTTCGTAAGCGATCCATTTTCATCCCGCATCCAATACCCGGCGTCAGTGGCAATATCAAGTTTTCCATTAGGGTCAGTTGCAAGGCAATGCCGTCCCGTTTTATCATGGGAACCTGTGCCATGTACTGTTCCGTCATTCTGAGCAACGTGAAAGTCTATAGTCCAGGGACGAAGCGCCTTCGTTATAGTTTTGAGGCCTTCAGTAAGAGCATCCCGGTCATTCCAGTCAAAATTTTCCGGAAGAATACGGTCTTCGGGACGGTTGTAACCCAGGAGGTACAATAAGGTATGGGACATGTCGGCCTGAAAGCCAATGTTTGGGCGGTCAACAGCTTCCAATGTATCAATCATTGTCTTCCAGCTATGCATGCCACCCCAGCAGATTTCACCTTCGGCAGCCAATTTTTCACCATACTCAGCCGCTACATCACATGCTTCCCGAAAAGTTTGTGCAATTAGTTTTGTATTGTTGACCGGATCAAGCGCCCAGCTTTGCGGGGAGCTTGCAGAATCAATACGAATTACGCCATGGGGGCGAATGCCCAATTCACGTAATTGTTTGCCCATCCGGCATGATTTGCGGACCATCTCTACAAATTGCGTCCGCTCTTCTTTACTGCCCATAGCTGGCCCACCCCAAATTGGCGCCACCAGACTGCCAATCTTCAGGCCGTAACCTGCAACTTTTTCCGCCAGTTTTTTTATATCATCATCCGTGCCATCAATATTAATATGCGGATCCAGGAGGCCGAGGTCAACACCATCAAACTTAACCCCCTCTACTTCAGCGGCAGCGGTCATTTTGAGCATGTCATCAAAAGAAATGGGTGGCTCCGAACCGGGCCCTTTTCCCACAATACCCGGCCAGGTAGCATTGTGAAGTTTTGGAAAATTATTTTCTTGCATATTGTTGATTATTTTTTAGAATTAAAAAAAGAAAGTAAGTAATTCTTTTTATCGATCCGGCGGAGACTTTCAGACCGTGTTAAATAACCAAATCAGGATTCCCCGGGCCAAAATGTTTAAGCATTACAATCGGATCAGTTTTGGAAGCATTTGTGATTTTGACACCTTGCATGGCAGCTTTTTCGCTTACAAAAAACTCATCGTTTGTCAACTGCCCATAACGGATCAAAGCGGGTGTTTCAATTTCCCATACGCCCATTCTACCATGGCCCTGCATCATTATTAAACCATAAGCCGCACTGTCTTTTATTGTTACGGTTTGTCCGGGAAAAATGGTAAGTTCCTTTGCACTGAAAGCTTCTGACCTATAGCAAACCCAATTTTCCATATAACCTGCTGCCTGCATTTCAGCTACGGGCCTTACCGGCCTGGGTTTCATAAACCGGGTCTCCAGCAAATTGGGATTGGTATTGAGCTCCCAGTCAATCACCTCCATCAATTGATCATAATCACCCATCCTGTCTGCCGGTGTGCCATTCCATAACAATTCTTCGGGAATGATGGCTTCATTTACCAATGATTGATACATCGCAAACACATCCGATGCCTTTTGCGGTTCGTAGGTACACATGCTTCCCGGGGCGTGCAGCATTCCGGGGGGAACATCCCAGCCCGTTCCCGGTTCCAGCCGATAGGCCTGTGAGTAGTTGGTTATCTTATTATCGCCTTTGGTGAAATTTACCAGGCATTCCCGTATTTCTTCTTTTGTGGTACCAGGGGCTATCCCAAAAAAAGTATATGGAAAATCGCCGCCATGATTGTTTAATTGAGGAGGGAAGTAATAAGCCTCGGGTTTACCCAGTTGGCCTATTAATGCGGCATGCTCATCGTTGTGATGGATATGGTGCGGCAGAGGGCCCATATTATCAAAAAATTTAGAGTACATGGGCCAGCTTTGATGTTCGTTCCATAATCTTTCTCCAATCAGTTCGCCTTTAAGTTCATCAATCGCATCCTTTAATAATATTTGTACTTCATTATTCCCGTCGTTAAAAACCACCCCGCTTAAACCCTCATTTTCCCCTGTTAAAGGGCCATTTTTTGCGGGGGTTGTTGAAGAAAGCCAGCGTTCATCAATACCACCACGCTGCCCGCCCAGAATATAATAATCATCGGGGTGCAACTTAATCCTTCGTGCCGGCACACAAAATGACCGGGGTACCCAGGTAGGGGTTAAACGCAAAACCCCTTGTCCCTGTTCCAATGCTTTTTGTGCGATACTTGTTTTTTCCGTTGTTTCCATAAAATTTATTTTTAATAATTAACCTACATTGTATTTTTTAAAAACCCGTTTATTTTTTCTTCATTTTCCAACACTTCAATTTCAAGGTCGTAAGCCCTTGTTTCCCCCGGTTGCAGAAAGATCAACTCCTGCCGCTCCCTTGCGGCTGTTTGCCCAATTGGCGGATGAGTACCGGGTTCAAGGCCCGTCACATATTCACCTTTACCCCAATGTTGCCAGTTTGTTAACCAGGGCAATTGTTCTTTTTGAAACCTTAGCGCCAGGGCAATACCAATTTGAGCGTTATATAACCCGCATGTACACAGACCATCTCTATCAGGCGATACATTGATAAAAGCCACCGCCTCCCCGGTACCACTATGTTCATCTAATGGCGGCGGGCATGTATGAAAATCAATATCTTCCCTAAAAATTTTATTATGTATTCCGCCTTCACCCGCCTGCCAATCGCCACGCCAGCGAATATCGGTTCCTTCATCCACCAGTGGCCAGCCAAAATTGCAATGGTATAGCAACATGTGGGGAGCCGGCATATTACCCCGGTTGATGACTTCATCATGGATCCGGATAGTTGCCTTGCCAAGCGTTGCGGATATTGTCCGCTTCAACTCCAGGCTGGGGCCAAGTACCTGGGTTTGCTTTATTTTTCCTGTAATACTCATATCCATTTTACCGGCTACAGGGTCGGGTTGAATAATTGATTCTACCTCAGCAGGCAAGTTACTTATCTGGTCATGAAGTCCAAGTTGGCCATTCGCTTCGCCTTCAGGGCCCCCTACATGGGTGAGGCCGCAGGTGGTAAGTAATCCTCCGCCAAATGTCCTGAGCCAATCTATTCCCCGGTTTGAAAACCGCTCCGGGGCTGTAATGCCTGAGTGGCTTAACCACGCCAGGCTATGCTGGTTATAGAAGGCATCTGCTATATCCATTGCCCGGTCAATTACCACTTTAAAACGAAGGCCCGAACCGGTGTTAATCCATGCTATCCGTGTTCCCCGGCCTAAACCATTATCCATTACAGCGGTTTCTATACCGCCCAGTTGTGCAGGGTTCGCTATTTTATCGTGCCAGGTTTGAAGTGCCAAATTGTTTTCTCCTTCTATATTATGAGGTTAAAAAAGTTGTCTGAACTATGATTCTTATGATTTTTATGATTTTACGATTACAAATGTTTTTCGGAACAGGGCAATTAAAAAATCAGTATTATCACAATAATAAAATTAGCTATAGCTATTCAAATCACATTTAATCAATAGGATTAGGTGTATCATTCGCAAAGGTGCTGCTGTATTCGCTTTCTCTTTTAAATTCGTTGCATTTGCCTCCCTCCCGATGGCAATCGGGACGTAACTCCTGCAACGCCGCTGCTTTTGCTTCTTTCAAAAAATATGCTTCGCATTTTTTGAATCCCGCCCTTGGCGGGACCGAACCAAAAGAGGCGGCTTATGCAGTTACTGA
>JANOTW010000836.1:0-2185 GCA_031416575.1 Ferruginibacter sp. | reverse complement strand
CAGAAGCCTGATTTCCGATGCCCGATTTTTTGATTTAATGCGGCAGCCTATCAACCTGCATGCAATTTCGAATTCCTTTGTCCTTCAAATCAAAGGGCGGTTTATGATATTTTATCCGGTTTCTACAATAACTAATGGATAACCCGATATTAGAATGTTTGATGCTCATTTTTATTTTCCGCAACAACGTTTATATTGTTTTCCACTTCCACAAGGGCAGGGTGCATTTCTTGATGGAAGTGAATTAAATTTTAATACAGGTTTCAAGCCGGCTTGTAACTTTTTTATATCATCAATATTTTCTGCTTTGTCTGGTTCAATTCCTACAATAACCTGCCAGTCACGAGCGGTGCAAAGAGCCATTATTTCTATCGCTCTTTCTTCTGTTTGTACTTTTACAACTGCGGGTTTGCTTTTAGTGCCAAGTTTTGCCATATTCAATTAGTTTTAAGATTTTGAGGTTTAATAGATTCAACATGCAAAATTTTATCTCCTTTGCTATTTATCCGGAAATCAACTTTATGAATAAAATGTTTAAGTCTCCAATCCGATAAATCCTTGAGCAGGCATTTATCCTGTCATCCTCCGATCCGATAAATCCTGGTTCACCACATTTTGCGGATGTTCCCCAATAACTGCTGTTACATTCTCCAAAGTAGTTTGCATGATGATGCTTCTTGCTTCAAAACTTATCCAGGCATTGTGTGGTGTGATGATACAATTGGGCAAACCAATTAATGGATGGCCAGGCAGTGGTGGTTCTACACTCAATACATCCAATGCGGCGCCTGCCAGTTTGTGTTTTTGTAAAGCATCAGCCAGGTCCTTCTCCGCTATCAACTGCCCTCTGGAAGTATTGATCAAAAAGGCGGTTGGTTTCATCAGGTCAAGCAATTCCTTATTAATGAAAGCATTATTCCCCGCCGTTAGCGGACAATGAACTGAAATAAAATCAGCCAGCATAAACAACTCGTGCAGCTTAACTTCCTTTGCACCTTTCAATTTTTTTTGGCCGCGGTGATAAATCACTTTCATTCCAAACGCCATTGCAATCATCGCCATTTGCGTACCTATTTTTCCGAGGCCAATGATACCGATCGTCTTATTTTTCAACTCCATCACCGGCTGTTTTGTATAGCACCAGTCAGACGAAAGATACCAGTCGCCTGCCTGCACTGATGCTGCGTTTTCACCTGCATGATTGGTTAGTTCGAGTAATAAAGCAAAGGCATGTTGTGCTACGGAATGCGTTCCATAATCCGGGACATTGCAAACGGGAATGCCCCTTTTAGTTGCAGCGTCAATGTCAATCACATTATAGCCGGTTGCAGTAACAGCAATCAGCTTTAGGCCAGGGGCGGCATCAATTACCGCTGAGGAAACGGGGGTTTTATTAGTGATAATAACAGTGGCGTTCCTGCATCTTTCCAATACGTCTTTGACGGGAGTGCGGTCATAATAAATTACTTCTCCCAGCTTATCAAATGCTTGCCAGCTCAGGTCACCGGGATTTAGTGTATATCCATCTGTAATAACTATCCGCACATTTATTTAATTTAATCATTTAGAATAAAAACTCCTTCTTTGTGCTATGTTACCCGGTGATTCCGTGCGTTTACCCAATACTGCTATGCGGGTGTATGTTTCAATATTTCAATTCAAAATTCTTAAAGAACAACCACTGCCGGTTACTTAAACTTATGCTGTTTGCCTGCCCCATATAGATATAAATGTACAAGGCAGCGCCCACGTAACGGTATTAGGGTGCTCTCATTACAACGTGAGCAAAGATGCCCAATGGTATGCAGTACAAAGAAGCCCGCCACAGAGTGGACAATGCCTAACCAGGCTTGCATCATTCAGGCGGGCTCAATTGTAGTACATTCGTTTGTCAACACTATGTAGTAGATAAACGACATTGAATGTTCAATATGAATACATGGCGTACCTGCGGCACGCCATTTTTTTATTTAAAATTTTCTATCAATTTATTGCACCTGCCGGCACATAAAGCTAAAACCCCCGTCAGTGGTTTCAATTACATTTATAGGATTAGGTGTTTTATTCGCAAATGCCCTGCTATATTCGTTTTCTCTTTTAAATTCGTTGCATTTGCCTCCCTCCCGATGGCAATCGGGACGTAACTCCTGCAACGCCGCTGCTTTTGCTTCTTTCAAAAAATATG
>JANOTW010000835.1:0-14152 GCA_031416575.1 Ferruginibacter sp. | reverse complement strand
GCTCCCGATGCATCGGGATTAAATTAATTCGGGAGCGTATTTTATTTAGTGATTGTGCAAAATAAATATCACTAATTTATCTCTTGCGCAGTATATCCAACCATAGCTCAATTAATATTCCATTTCTTTATTAGTTCCTGCAGGTATTGCTGTTTATTGGGCATCCGGTTTTTTTTGCTATAAGCCGTATGGTACTGGTGTTTTTGTAAAAAGCCGATTTGTATATCATCCCACATTTTTTCATCTCTAAGATTGGCATGCACTTTTAGCTCATCAAAAAGTGTTTGCGCTATGGGGTACACATCATCCCTGCCCAGGTAGTCGAGATCGGCATCGCCAATAATTTCTTCCAGAATGTTTGTTGGTTCCTGCGGAATTTTAGTTGCCCTTATCATTCCGCAAATAATTTCAATCTGCTTTTCAGGGAAATCGAATAAGGGGAGAATATCCTTGGCCATTTCACAGGCTTTTTCCTCATGGTCTTTATAAACATAAATAAAGCCGGCGTCATGAAAAACAACGGCAATCCGCAGCAGGTTTAAATCTTCACCCGTTATGTTTTCCGTTTCGGCAATTTTCATCGCCGCATTCATCACGTCAGGTGTGTGGTGCGGCCCGTGATAAATTAGTGTGCTGGCTAACTCTTTTTTCAGCCGGTTGAAAATGAATTTTTCGGCATTTTCAAATTGTGGTGTTTTCATTTTTTCTTCGGCTAAGTACATATCAATAAATCTTTTATGCTTTGATTCAATCTTACCGCGGTAGTTGCAGGTAAACTTATCTTTTACAAGTTCATAAGTAACGCTCGACATGTTTACCCTGTTTGGTATTCCACTGCTTTCCATCTGCGATGCTATATTAACGGAAGTACCCCAAATATCATAAGCAAATTTTTTCGTGCCTGTTATACCGGCGATCACCGGGCCCGTGTGAATACCAATTCGGCAGTCAAAATATTTTTTCCCGACGGCTAATCTTTCCACTTTTACTTTTATTATGAAGTCCCTGATCTCCATCGCCGCGGCTACCGTATTGGAGGGATTGGTATCGTCAGCTACCGGCAAGCCCCCGGCACACATGTAACTGTCACCAATAGTCTTTATTTTTTCAAGTCCGTACCTTGAAATAATTTCATCAAATGCGCTAAAATAAAAATTGATCTCATTCAGGAGTTCGTTGGGTTTAAGCTCATCACTCGCCTTCGAAAAATCAACAAAATCCGTAAACAAAACAGAGACTTTTTCAAAACGGTGTGGGCTTGCTTTACCGGTAGCCTTTAATTCCTCCGCAATTTCTTCGGGAAGGATACTCAACAGCAGCGATTCTGATTTTTGCCTTTCTTTTTCAATTTCATTTTTTTGCTGATTTATTTGCGCTGTTCTTTCGGCCACTTTCAGTTCCAGCACCTGGCTGTATTCTTCCAATTGTTTTTTCGCCTGCAGGCGTTGGGTAATATCCTGGAATGTGGTGATGGCGTAAATGATCTTATTGTTTTCGTCATAAATTGGCCGTCCTGTTGCTTCAATATTTATCTTCCTGTTATCGGGTAGATGTAATTCCATATCATCCAGGGTATTTTCAATTCCTTTGAGCGCTTTTATGCCCGGTAGTTCTTCTGTTGGATATATTTCATCGGTTCCTGTTTTATAGGCGTGATGAACAGTTGATATTTGCGAAGGTTCAATGCCGGGGTTTATGCCCTGGCCCATTAGGTCAATGGCATACCGGTTTACAAAAGAAGGATGGCCGTTCTTATCAACAACATAAACACCCACGGGCATGGCCTCAAAATATTGACTTAATCTTTGTTCACTTTCCTTGAATGTTTTTTCCCGGATGGATATGATCCGGGCGCCCAATGCTAATGAAAGTAAAGCCAGTTCAAAAGATACCCCTATTTGTGTAATGGTATTTGCCTGCAGCCCGAAAAGTGAAACAGGGAAAAGCTGTAGCATCTGTAAAAAAGAAATGATCAAAAAAATGATCAGGAAAGTTGCGGCCACCACAAAATAACTGGCAGGTGCATTTTTTTTTCGGGCAAGGATTATCGCGGTTACCAATATTGCCGGGTAAGTTACAAATGCCGCTGCAAAACAAACCGGGATTGAAATAAACAACCACCCCAACCAGGTAGGAATAGCCATAAGGAGGGTGATAATGGCAATTATAAGCAATGCCTTGTTCCAGAAAGGGAAATACTTTTTATATTCAAGTGTTTTTCGGGCGAAAAAAGTATAAAACGCAAGCGTACCCATACCAGTATATAACACCAGTTGTTGTTGCATTGAGGAATCAGGGAACAAAAGACTTACGGCTTCGCCTGATAAAGAAGCTACGTATGAAAGTATAAAAAGGTTATATCCCACATAATACAGGTACGATCGTTCACGGGTAATGAAAAAAAGAATAAAATTATACAGCGCCATAATGAGTACGATCCCTAAAAAAACCAGGTCATAGTTTTTTGTATTGCCAAATTCAAATATGAATTGCTTTTCAGTAAAAGCAGTCAGATCTAAAGGCACAAACTGAAAGGAGGGGCTTTTAAGATTTTTTACCTTAATATAAACAGCCATGGATTGCCGGGGAGGAACTATTACATCAGCAAAAGAAAAGTGCCCTGCCACAATTTTCTTTTGCTTGTGAGGGAAATTTGTTCCGCTTTGCTGTGCCGTCCATCGGCCGGAACCTGCCTGGGTATAAAAACTGATTAAATCAAACCGGGTGGTGCCGAGAAAATATTTTTCAGGCTTCGGGCTTTTATTCTGCAAAACCAGTTTTATCCAGTGCCCGGTTGATCCTTTGGGAATTTCGTAATCGGCAAAGGCTACAAATTCATTATCCATTTTACCGGATAAAATTTCCGCATCCGGTATGTTTTTGCCAGTAGTATTCAGGATGACCGAATAATCTTTCAGAAAAACTTTTCCGGATGAAGTGCCAGGGTCAACAGGTGTTTGCGCTGTTGCTGAAAGAAGAAAAGCAAAAATAGAAAAGCAAAAAACCAGGTTTTGTTTTGTCATGATATTTTTTATGATCATTTCTTTTTCCATTTACCGGATTTACAAATGAGTGCATCCCAAATCACCGCTCCTGCTTTGAGGCTGTGGGCGGTGAGGACACCGGCCACGGCTGTTTGCCCTGGCTGGTGTCCTCACCAGCCAGCGACAATTTGGGATGCACCCTTACTATACTGCACAACGGGTAAATTAGTGAATTTTATTTTGTTCGATAACCAAATAACCTACCCCCATCCCCTGAAGGGGTGATAATTGTTAATTTAAAACGCAATTAAAGATCCCAATTGGTATGCGGTACAAGAGGGCGATGCAACGATGCTGCCCATTGCTTCACAGCCTGGACAAAAAAATTTATTCACTTTTTTATCCGTTGCGAAGTATAATCATCTATAAGCCAATCGGGTTTCAGTATCCTGATATTGTTATTTCCCGAAACAGCAATGGCGGTTAATAACCCGGAAGTAACGGCGCCTTCAACAAATCCCGCATTTAATCCATTTTGGATCCAGTCGCCGGTGATGTAAAGATTTTCAAATCCACTTTCATTGGTTTTAAGCCGGTAAACTGAACTTCCGGCGGCTGATAATACATAGCGTTCGCTGGGATCTATATTAGCCCTGATATACTGGCTTGCCAGGCGGCTTTCACCGGTTTCATTTTTTAAATCAACAAGGTAATCCCATTTAAAATTATTCCCGCTATCAAAAGCCCCGGGCATTACATGCCGCAGATTGTCTTTAAAATATTGCCGCATGTTTGCCAGTACCCGCTGCTTTTCTTTTTCAGGGAATGCATGATCATGCGGTGGTGGGATTAAATTCGCATCCGGAAAAGCGCCGCATACATAGCTGATATATTTCGGCTTATTGGTTTCAGGCCATGCTTCCCGGACCAGCAATTGGTTCATGGAACAAAACGTGTCAAGCGGTTCCACGTAAGCTGTCAAAAATTTATCATAATCCACCTGTAATGTTTTTGCATCTTCATTTAACCAAAACTGGAATGCCTGTGTTTGCACCGTTTGCACATTTTCCATCATATTGTACCAGGCTGGATTAGCGTCAATCAATTCGGATGCGATAATTGGCATACTTGCCAGTGAAGCGCCAATAATAACCTCATCAAAGTCAACACCAACATTTAATGTAATGATCTCCCGGTCTGTCCAGGGCGTCCAGTGCGATTCGAGATTGATGTTTGCTTTTTTTAATTCAGCAACTTCTTCATCAACAATACAATCATAATTTGGCCGGGAGGGCCAGCAATCAAGCCCGTTTACATTTAGAAAAGGGGTGTACTCTTTCTTTAATGTAACCTGTCTGCCAATCTCGATTTGTTCAATCCTTTTTTTATCTTCCGACAGCTTCAGGTTTCTAACTTTATGAAAAAACTTAAATTTCACTTTATTTTCCCTGGCAAGTAACTGGTAAATGGGAGCGAAGATAGTATCTCCCATACCAGCCTGCATTTTCCACACCACATTTTCCTTACAGGTAAATGCCAGTCTTAGAAAAATGTAAAGTATTGTACCTGCTTCCGCATTTGGCTGCGTTACATCACCTTTTAAAAATGCGAAAGGGCCGTCATACATTCCCCTTACCAATGGAGAGCCAACCGTTAGTTTTTTATCGGCGCCATGCAAGGCCAGCCATTGGCCATAATCGTATTGATTGATGACACCGAAGTCTAGAACAAGTTTTCCATTTTGTTTTTGTATCACTTTGTCCTTCATAACCCCACTAACAATAGTGGTAAACAAATCAATCACCAGCCACACTCTCCGTGCAAGGTCATCCGATTCTACCAATTCGCCCAGTTCGTCCCATAGCGTTCTTTTTATATTTTCAAGCAAACTAATGTGGGCTGAATGATCTTCCTGCCCGGAAATATTCAACATCAGCTCTTCCGCTTCTTTTAATAATTTTTCACTTTCAGAAATGATGGCATCTTCAATTTTTATTTCTTCCTTTTTAATGAATTTTTGGATGAACCCCGGCAGGCAACCTTTGTTATTTCCTCCACCATTCGCAGCTTTCCACTCTTTGTATTTTTCACCGGCAAGTTTAAACATTGCTGAAAATAACCCCTCCACATTATTGAAAACCCCATCGCCAACTTTACCGGGCAACTTAGGTAAATTTATTTGCCAGTCAACCCATTTACCATTTACGTTTTCATCAAAGATGATACTTGGCTGGCCTTTAAAAGCTTCATCAAATGTGCTAAGTGGCGATCCGGGCACCCGGTTTAATGAACCATACACTTCCCTCATCATGGCAAATGCGTTTTCATAAAATCCCATCCATAAGTGAAGGGCGTGTTCCTCAATGCGGTAACCGATTTCAGGATTAACGCCACTGGCCCCTTTGCCCCCAATGCGCCAACCCAATTGATAAACGGTGATGTCATATTTGCTTTCCCAGCCGGGTTGGCTGGTAAGTTTAAATATGGCCGTCATGGCAGATAACCCGCCACCTATTACAGCGATTTTTTTTGGTACATTCTCCATCATTGCTCAATTTTATATTATATTGAATTGGATATGGGATACGGATCAATACTTATACAGGCATTTTGCCTTGCCGGTATTTCTCAAGTGTTATTGATTCCAGTTCAGGATTTTTGTAAAATTTAAACAGGTAAATATAAATCGCATCAAGCACGAAAGATAAAATTCCGAATGTCATGAATAGCTGATTATTTTTATCCCACCATACCAATATTGATCCCAATGTGATAAAACCGGTACCAAACATTTTATACCAGGCCACTTTGTAATTTAAACCTTTGCCCCTGAAACCGGGGTAATTAAGCAACTGGTAAATATACAATGCAGACATAACTACATTTATCAGTAAGGCAGCCTGAATGCCAAGCCTGTGGCTGTCCCTATCCACCCACGCCATAAAATAAACAATGCAGAACCATCCAATAAGGCTGAACAGGTACCAGAATTTATAATGCTGCCTCAGGTTAGGATTGCTTACATCCTTAAGGCCATATTTAAGGCTGCTGTAGTTGATGAACAGGTCCATAGTAAACCAAAGCCTTGCCCCCCAGGTGAAAAAAGGCCCCAGGTCGCCGAAAAATAAAAATGACCAGGTAAACTCCCAGGCGATATTGCCTGTAGCAACCAACATGGGCATTTCGCAAAACTGATACTTGCGGATATCTTTAATAATATAATAATAGGCAACCACCCATAATGCAAAGCCAGCGAAAAACATCATGAGTTCTTCAGGATGATATTTTTTAAGATTAAAGAAATGTTCGGCTAAATGATATAGCCATTGCCAAAAATTGTCCATAAGCTGGTTTTAAATGAATTATTCATCTAATTTACTTTTATTTTCAACAAATAAAAGTTTTTTTAATACCTTACTGGTCAATAAATCAATTATTATGGGAGCGCCACTTTGGGGAACATGCAAATCTATTTTGGCAGCCGTAGCCATGGATAAGAATGTGATAAAAAAAATCATTCCTAACGGTATAGCCTTCACGCCGCAAAACATTACCGGCGCTGGTGAGCACCCTGTAATATTCATGTTTAATAAACAAAAGATCAGGATATTTTTTTCGTGGCTGATTATTAATTATTACGAAATGATCCCGCTTATTCCGTGGGTACATTTAGAAGGCAAGCCGGATAAACAATACCAGATGTCGCCAATATTATATGTAAGCAATCCTTTTATAGTATTGGGTGCAAGAATAATGTGGCACCTTAACAAGGTGTGGGCGGCAATGAAAGTAGCGCCGCCAATTGATGAGTTTCAGAAACTGAAGTACCTGAATGAAAGGGTAATCAGAAAGAAAATGGACGCTATCGAAATGTATGCGGAGGCTGATGGACAGCCGGGCGCTCCGCAAAGTTTTCCACATTTGCAAACATTAAGCCCGATGTTGCTAACCGATGCATTGATCAATGCTCCGGGCCCTGTTTTTTATACAGCGGTTTACCAGGTTACCATGATTGAAATACAGGGCGCCAAGGTTAACTTTAAGGTGATGGATATAGAAGGGTTGCCAAAACAGGAATTTAATGTGGCAAGTATTAATGAAAAAGTATTAGGTGGTTTTTATATCAATTTTTCCTGGAAATTATTTTGGCCAAAGAAAGTGAATTGAAAAGGCTTTGGGCAAATGATAAAATTTTAATTTTCTTTAAAAATCGTATATACATTTTTCGCCCTGTTTACGCCATCCCCAAACACATCATCATTTTCAAATACCACTTCTGCTAAATGAATTTCGATTAGTAATTGAAGATATTTTGCCAGTTTACCTACTTCCTGAATTTTAATAGCTGCAAATACTTCTATACAACTATTCTTTTTTTTGTTGGCCGGACAGAGGTATTTCATGGCATCATCGTTGCATCGCCCTCTTGTACTTAATACCATTGGGGAACTTTAATTGCGTTTTATGTTCGACGTTTCAAATTTCTTCGTCTTTTATTCAGCAATTCAAATGCTTTTTATTCATCATTACCCATCAATGCCATAGGGCCGGGTATTTCGGTGAACATATTAGCGGAGAGCTTGCGGGATTGGGGCATTAAGCTTTTCTTTGAGTAAGTTTTTGAAATATTATACAAGCCAGGCTATCTTCTGCCATTCAAACTTTATACTTAAAGGGCATACTATTTAAGTAATGATTATTACTATGTCAAATAGTCACTGACTTTTAACTTAATAAATTCCTGCACACCAACCCATGTTTGTTTTTTCAGGCTGATAGGGTCTTCGCTTTCTTCGGCATCTGCAAAATAAGTGATGGCTTGCGGTACCGTGATCAATAAGTTTTGTGTAGCATATTTTTCCTTATGGAATTTGATAAAATCGGTAATTGAAAAATGTTTTAAAAGTTCTGCCACATCCCAAAAATCTTTCTTCTTTCCCCTGCCTAATATTGCCTGCACTTTCATGGCGATAATGTCTTCTGTTGAAAACATTTTTAAACCATCAATATTCAGTTCGGGCCTTATTAATGGATGCGGATGACGGATGATGTCAATTTTTACTTCATCCACAAAACAAAAAATACCGAAACGGGGCGGCTTTTCTTCCATAATAAATTTATCTTGAAATCTATTCTTTAACGCAACAACAATATCCACATTCTCAAATGGTTTGTTTGAAAATAAATCCAAATCTACAGACTTACGATGCCCATATAAAAGAGACAAAGCTGAACCACCTACCAATGAAAAATCCTGCAATTCAGGCATTTTCATCAATTGATTTAATACGGAAAAAGTGTGGGGTTCAACTGTCGTAAGATGTAGCATCTGAATTCTTTTAGCGGTTTGTTAATCACAGCACTTGCCAAATACATTCGTGTTTCAGGTAAAAATTTGGCATTCAACAATGCTTCCGTTACTTTTTCATCACCATAATAGCGGCGGCAATTGCGGATATCTTCTACATCGCCACGTTCAAAAACCCGTTCTATTACAAAATTGGCTTTTGAATCGTAATTGATATTTTCAAATACAACATCCCAAAAAATCCGCTTATTAAATATTGGTATTGGTTTACTTTCCATCTTATAAAGTTATAGTAAAATCAGTTTAACATTATTTTGCCCTCATCCAATTCTTTTATTCAGCAATTCAAATGATTTTTATTCATCATTATCCATCAATGTTGTAGGGCCGGGTATTTCGGTGAACATATTAGCGGAGAGCTTGCGGGACTGGGGCTTGAATATCTTTGTGAATTATTTGATTATGTAAGATAGCAATCATGCTATTAAATTTACTGCGATTTTTGATTATCCTTTGCCAATTTCCCCATTGTTTACTTCGCCGCCGGCAACCTTTTTTTCATGCTACTTAAGCTCAAAAAGCACCATGTTAATTTCTCCTGTTCCTGTGGCATTAAAATAAAAAGAAGCGCCGGGCCCTATATACAAATACTTACCTGCCTTAATTTCGGTTGATTGATTTGTTATTGTATCATGAAAAAATAATCCCTCGCCGCTTACCAGTTCCGCTATCATTGGGCCACGGCCCTGAATGATTTGCCTGCTGAATACAGGTCTTCGTAACTGATATGCGAATGCCCTTTCATTTTCAAACAATATTGTAAAAGGTAAAGGCTTAACAGGTGATGAATGATTATCGCGATACGATGAAAGGATTTCAATATCGTTTACATGAAATGGCAGGGTATCTAAATTACAAACACGATGAACCAGTGTATCGGGAGAAAAAGACCGGTACCATGCTTTGCCTGCTGCAGACTGGCCTTTAACCCATCCTTCCCCCTTTATTTGAGAACTTACGGCAGTATTGGAAAGGTGTACAAAAAGTGATGGCGTGGCATGAATATGATACAGCGTGGTATCGCCGGGCTGCAGCCATACATCCAGCAGCCGGATATACTTATTTTGAAAAACAAGACGATGCATCGGTTCTTCGCTTACAGGCACCTGGGCATTTATTACCTGTATATAAAATAGTAGTACTGTTATTAATGGTGTTATTTTATTTTTCATTTCTTGTATGTTGTGAACCTATTTCCCTTTCACCGCCCCCCATGTTTCTTTTTTTCCATCCTTGGTTGCATCCGTATAGGTTAATGTAACCGAACCATCAGCCTGCGGCGTAAAATGATAAGCAATTACTGAGAGGCCGTAATATTCAAATGTGTTATTGCCATTGTATTGCAGGGGGTAACCTCCGTTAATGCTTTGGACATTTTTTATCCACAACAAGTTATCTTTCTTATACAATTCCTCTTTCTTTTCTTTATTGGCAGTATGCATATAGGTGCCGGCCAGCCGGTCAATGACTGCTGCATCAGCCGGTAATTTTTCCATCATTGTTATATTAAACAATACGGATTTTTCGCCACCGCTTCCATTTTTTATATCCAGTATCCTTCTTTTTGCAGCAGGTGAATTGGCATAAGAATCCTTTGAAATATTCTTATCGCCTGTAAAGTATAGTTGTGTAATTAAACTCTGGTAACCGTTGGCCGAAACCAGTATATGAAAATGAGCAGGCCGTATATAACCACCACCAACATCATACGGCACCGGAACAATTGTTTTGAAACTGTAATGGCCATTATCATCACAATATGTTTTAGCCCGGTATTTAAAATCTGGTGAATCATTGTCATACACTCCCTTTCCATCACAATGCCAGATTTCCACACAGGCCTTTTTCAATGGCGTTTTACAATCCTTGTGATTAATTTGCCCGCTCAACACTACCAACTGCCCCGGGGCGTTTTTAATCCGCATATCTGCACGAACCGGCGCGTTGGGCCTGTAAAAAGGGCCGAGAATATCGGTAGTGGTTTCACAATCACCTTCAAAGTTTTGTCCATTAAAGCGTATGTAACCAGTGGAGCTTACGGCTACTGCACATAACGCTGCGTTTTTAATAAAAGACCTGCGTTGCATAAAAATAAATTTAATGATGATAAATATTTCTTTTCAAAATAGGGTAGGGGCATGATGTAATCAGAGGGCGGGTTAAGTAATACAATCTGCATTTCAAAATACAATTTTTATTCTTTAATTGTAAACTTATTTAATGAGTACCCCATCCCTCCCGATGAACCGGAACAGGCTTTCCCGAAAAATGCCGATAGACCGGCACAGTTCGGGATGTTCCAAAAAGTGGACTTATTGCCGGAGCTGTAGCTTCGCTCATTTCAGAACCCCTTGTCTTTCGCAGTTTAATTTGCATGCTATTTTATATTTTTTGTCCTGACATTTGAGCCCTGATTGAACATCCTTGCGCATGCCCCCACAGTATTGTGAGTGAGCCAGTCTATCCCGATAGCGAAGCGTATCGGAACCCTTCTATACAATCCTATTTTTTTTGTTGTCCGGGCTGAAGTATTTCATGGCAACATCGTTGCATCGCCCTCTTGTGCTTAATACCATTGGGGATCTTTACCCACGTTATATTTGTTGAATAGCAAAATGTATTTAGTTCGCATTATTAGGGTCGGCCTCATAAAAAAGGCGTTAAGAAAATTTGAATGCTTGTCAGGCTCTCCCGATCCTTATCGGGATTAAGAAATGAAATTGCAGGAAAGATTTCCTACATCAAAGTATTCAATCAGGACAAGACGACAAAAGAAGATTTTGGTTCAATTAGTTTCTATCTTTGTGTTAGGCTGTTTTGACCAGTACAGCAGCCCACAAAAGGTTTGGCAATATGGTGGCAGTACGTTGAAACTTTCAACTATAAGATACTACCGGTAGCAGTTTCAGCCGACGAATATCTATTAGGTTTTATTTGTTATCTTCAACTTTAGTTTTTTAATCGGCTTCAGTTGCAGGCAGGACGTTTTAAAATACCACCACATCACCAAGCCTAAATCGTTAGCGGCAAGTGTAAAACCGAACCTAAAATTTAATCCACATACAATAAAGAAATGAAAGCAATTGTTTACACAAAATATGGACCACCAGAAGTTGTACGACTTGCAGAGGTAGAAAAACCTATTCCAAAAGACAATGAGGTCGTTATAAAAATTCATGCGACAACAGTAAATCGTACCGACTGCGGATTTAGAAGTGCAGAATATTTTATTGTAAGATTTTTCAGCGGACTGTTCAGTCCTAAAAACAAAATCCTTGGAAACGAGTTTGCCGGGGAAATTGAATCAATTGGAAAAAATGTAACGACTTTTAAGCCAGGCGATAAAGTGTTTGGATATAACGACACGAAGTTTGGGGCCCATGCCGAATATATGGTAATTGCAGAGAATGACCCTATAACAACAATGCCGGAAAACATCTCATATGAGCAAGCTGCTGCAATTACTGAAGGCGCTCATTATGCTTTGTGTAATATTAGGGCAGCTAAAATTAAGATCGGGCAAAATTATTTAATTAATGGCGCTACGGGCGCTATCGGATCGGCAGCAGTCCAGCTCGTAAAATATTTTGGTGCGGAAGTTACTGCCGTTTGCGATGCTAATAATAAAGAATTGGTTAAGTCATTGGGTGCAAATGAAGTAATTGATTATACCAAACAAGACTTTACAAAGATTAATAAGACATTTGATGTGGTATTTGACGCTGTTGGCAAAAGTTCATTTGGACTATGCAAACCACTGCTCAAGAAACGTGGGATCTATATGTCAACCGAACTGGGCTATATGTCCCAAAACCCATTCCTTGCGCTCATAACCCCATTATTCGGGGGCAAAAAAGTATTATTCCCAATTCCAACAATTAGCAAAAAAGATATCATCTTTTTAAAAGAACTAGTCGAGGCTGGCAAGTATAAACCAGTGATTGACCGGCATTACCCTTTAGAACAAATTGTAGCCGCCTATAAGTACGTCGAAACGGGACAAAAAACGGGAAATGTGATCATAACTTTAGAAGACAAAAGCAAGTTGACTGATAATTGAAAACCACCATCAGGCGCAGGACCCCAGTCCTGTGCCCACTTGTTACTAACCTTTGCTATCTTTTACTTTGGCACAGGAAGGCCCTGCTGAAATGCCCACGCCTCATTCCTGCGCCTGGGGTGTAAATGGCTGCTGGCAAAAGACTTTGTTGAATATGAACACAGCAGTGCTTCCTTCTATGAAATACAATTGGTAAAACACCACCGGCCGATGCATTACTTAGATTTGTAGTATTAATAGCATTGCCGAAGTGGTGGCCTTTAATTGCGTAGTGCATTCAACGTCGGGGTTTCACGGGAAGTGGCCTTTTATTTTTAGTGTATGCTGTGAAAACCCCGCCGGGACAGAAAGGTTGTGCCTGATTAGTTTTAGTGAGGCTGAAACATGGCAGGGGAATGAATTAGAATTATTTGAAGTATACTAAAAAAAAACCGGGACATACACATCATTTTTTGTAAATTCGGGACCACTCAATTTATTGTTATGACTAACTCCCCTTTCTCCCGCCGCAATTTTATTACCACCGTAGCAGCAGGTGCTGCTACCGTGGCGAATTTCACTCCACTCCGGAGTTTCGCCAATATAATGCCCGAATATCAGTCAGCTTTTCCTGATCGCCAGATCAGGATCATCAGCACGGACAATTTATCTGTAAAAGAACAGGACAGGATAAGGGCAGTATCGAAAAATATTGACTTGCAAATTGTGTCAGATCCAAAATCTTCCGAATTTGAAGAAGCCGAAGTTATCATTGGCAATGTGGACGCTGCAATGCTTCAACGTGCAAAGAAATTAAAATGGGTGCAGGTGTTGCATGCCGGCGTGGAAAATATGCCTGAGGAAATGATTGCACATCCGCTGGTGCTTACAAATATGCAAAAAATATTTGCACCGGTAATTGCTGAAAGTGCAATAGCTCTTTTGCTGGGTCTGACACGGGGCCTGGTACAATTCGCCATTCCAAATTTCCAACAGAAAAAATGGGTGGGCAGGCCACCGGATAATATTAAGCTTGATGACCTCTGCAATAAAACTATTGGCATTGTAGGAATGGGTGGCATTGGTTCAGAAACTGCAAGGCGACTTCATTATGGATTCAATATGCGTGTGTTGGCAACTGATGCAAAACCTATGTATAAACCGGATTTCGTGGAAGAATTGCATGACCCATCGTGGTTTATGGAAATGGTTCCAAAAGTGGATGTGCTGATGAGTGCTGCACCGCTTACAAAAGAAACTAAAGAAATGTTTAATGACCAGGTGTTCAGTAAAATGAAACCAGGGTCGTATTTCATTAATGTGTCAAGGGGTGGATTGGTAAAACAGGATGCGTTGATAGACGCATTGAAATCTAAAAAAATCAGGGGTGCAGGTTTGGATGTGGCCACTCCTGAACCTTTACCGGCGGATAATCCTTTATGGACTTGTCCCAACCTTGTAATTACCGGGCACAATTCAACAGTAGCGGACAGCCGTTATGAAAGAATGTTTGGTTTGGTGCTGGAAAATGTAAGACGCTATACTTTAGGGTTGCCACTAATGAATGTGGTTGACAAGGAAAAAGGATATTAGCCAGGGTTGTTATACTGTTTCTATAAGTATTTGAGGTTTCAAATTTTAATAGAAAAGAATTGTGGGTGCAACATACTGTACGCCCAAGTACTCACTTTTTTATTATTCGCAAAACCTCAGGCGCAGGACTCTGTCCTGTGTCACCCCTTTCTGGCTTCGTACTTATAT
>JANOTW010000834.1:0-3381 GCA_031416575.1 Ferruginibacter sp. | reverse complement strand
GCTCATTGCTCATTGTTCATTACTCATTACTCATTGTTCATTACTCATTGTTCATTACTCATTGTTCATTACTCATTGTTCATTACTCATTGTTCATTACTCATTGTTCATTGCCCATTGTTCATTGCCCATTGTTCATTGCCCATTGTTCATTGCCCATTGTTCATTGCCCATTGTTCATTACTCAAAACTATTGGGCCATTGTAATATCAGACATCAATAAATCATAAATCAGACATTGTATTAAACGGTGTTTGTCCTAAACTGTTGCCTGCGGGAGAATAATAATTCCACAATAATAATTAGTAATAAACTGATTGCAGTTGACAATAAAGTCTTTATGATAAAATACCAGAAGTTTCCAAATTGCCAGGCTTCCAAAAAGAAGAGCCAGCCATGGTGTACCAGTGTAAGCGCTCCCGCATATACCATGTACGGCAAGAAACCTCCCATACTTTTCGCGGAAGGTTCTTCATAGTTATTATCTGCTCCTTCCTGCGAAATCAGCATATTGATAAGAAAGGGGCGGAAGTAGGCCAGCAGCACACAGGCGGCGGCATGAAAGCCTGGGTTGTGCCGAAAACTATCCAATGTAAATCCCAACGCAAAAGCTATCAGCATCTGGGCGGTACGGCTTAGTTGAAAAGGCATCCATAAAATGAACAGAAAATAAATGTACGGCGTTACCATGTAGTGCAAATGAATTCTATCCAGTACAAAAACCTGCACCAGGATAAGTATTACAAAACGAACGATATTTTTGACCAGTGTACTCATCCCGATTTGCTACGGCAAATTAATTATTAATTTTATTATTTGCATTTTTTAACAACCGGTCAATTTCAGCTTTTTGAAAATTTTCAATAGCGTAAACAAATTGCAGGTTATAAAAATTTGAGGTTGATTTCAATTTGATGATATAATTGTTAGTGCTCTTATCCGGTACTACTTCATCAATTGTACCAATCATCATTCCATAAGGAAAAGTTGGCGTAAATCCACTTGTATATACGGTATCCCCTTTGGCTACTTTCGCACTTTTGCGTATTTCAATTAACGACAGGCGGTTGGGTTCCCTGCCATCCCAGATAACCTGCCCTGCATCCCCCCCGTTTTTTAATTTAGCGCTTATTTTACTGTCCTTATGCAGCAGGCTCATTACCACCGAAAAGTTTTCGCTTACATCAGTAATAATGCCAACTACGCCATTATTAGGATCTATCACCCCATCATCCCTCTTTAATTGTTGGGCTGAACCTCTACCTAATACGATAAAGTTATTTTGTGCCGAAACAGAACTGGAAACTACTTTAGCGGAAAGGTAGAGCCAATTGCGGCGATTGCCCATTGTATCATAAGGAATGGGGTCGGTAACTATTTTAGTGGCTGTGTCAGGGCTGTCAAAATTCTCTTTTAAAAGATTTCTTAACCGCTCATTGTCCTTTGCCAGTTGCTGGTTCGTTTTTTTAAGATGAAAATAGTAATCGATCTTATTATATTGGCTATTGATTTTACCCGTTACTTCATTCATAAAACCTGAAGCCACCGCATTGTGCCAGGTGTTGTAATGCACTATTAAATAAATACAAAACCCCTGCAACAACAGTAAGAAAATGAAATGAAAATACCTTCGGATGAATAAAAAAATGTTACGCATACAACGCCCCTCCTAACCTTCTCCGGGAGGAGAAACCTGAACTATTAAAATGTAGAAAAGTCTTCATACCAGAAAAGAACTTTTGCCCCTAACCCCTTCCCAAAACAATCGGGATGTTCCAAAAGGAGAAAACCAGTTTATAATACTAAGCTTTATTGAATATTTGGCCGGTTTCAATTATTAAAGCATTATGGAAATTTAGAATGCAACCGTAAGTGAAGCCTAACGCATTACAAATGGATATTTATCGTAATTTTTTAAGGCGATTCCAGTACCTCTTACAACACTTATCAGCGGGTCGTCAGCCACATGCACCGGCAATTTTATTTTTGCGGCGATACGTTTATCGAGGCCCCTTAAAAGAGAACCACCGCCAGTTAAATATAAACCCCGGCGATAAATATCCCCGGCTAATTCAGGTGGTGTAGTCTCCAGTGCTTTTAATATGGCTTCCTCAATTTTAAAAATGCTTTTGTCTAATGCTTCCGCCACTTCCTGGAAACTTACAAAAACCTGCTTGGGTATCCCGGTAACAAGGTCACGCCCGTTTACAGGAATATCATCAGGTGGATTTTCGAGATCCTTCATCGCAGCGCCCACCTGAATTTTAATCTGCTCCGCAGTACGTTCTCCTATCAGTAAACTATGGTAACGACGAAGCGCTTCCATAATATCAGCCGTAAACTCATCTCCGGCAATACGGATACTCTGATCACACACAATACCCGCAAGGGCAATTACCGTAATGCCGGTAGTACCACCACCAATATCAATGATCATGTTGCCTACCGGTTCTTCCACATCAATACCTATACCCAGGGCGGCAGCCATGGGTTCATGAATCAGGTAAACTTCTTTGGCGCCTGCCTGTTCAGCGCTATCTCTTACGGCACGTTTTTCTACTTCGGTAATACTGCTGGGGATACAGATCATCATTCTCCAACTGGGGGCGAACAATGGCTTTTTAGGGTAGATCATTTTGATCATTTCCCGGATCATCAGCTCGGCGGCATTAAAATCAGCGATTACACCATCCTTCAACGGACGAACAGTGCGGATACTTTCGTGGGTTTTTTCATGCATCATCAATGCCTTTTTACCCACCGCTAAAATGTTTTTGGGATTGTTTCTGTCTAACGCAACAATGGAAGGCTCGTTTACTACTACTTCATCGTTAAATATAATCAAGGTGTTTGCAGTGCCCAAGTCCATTGCAATTTCCTGCGTGAAAAAATTAAAAAGACCCATAGTTTTATCTAGAGAAAAATGGAATGTAAATAATTGGGCAAAGTTGACGTAATTTATTTGAATTAACAACGTCAAATGCTTTATTTCTCAATATTTTGTGGAAGGATAGCGTTCATAGTTGATGGTTATAGTTGATGGTTGGGGGTTGGTCGTTGATGGTTGATGGTTGATGGTTGATCGTTAATGGTTGATCGTTAATGGTTGATCGTTAATGGTTTGATTGGTTGTTGATTGTTTGTTATTAGTGGTAGGTGGTTGACAAATATACTGCAAAAGGGGTGAAAAAAGTGATTGCTGATTTTATGAAGCCGACTGAAGTTTTTCATGGCATCATCGTTGTGACCTTTCTACCGCATACCATTGGGGATCTTTACCCACGTAGTAAATTATCCTATTATAAACATTTCAACTTTTTCATTATCCGGTACAATATAAAATCACTATTTTATTCTTTGTTAAGTATAACAATTATAAGA
>JANOTW010000833.1:0-3196 GCA_031416575.1 Ferruginibacter sp. | reverse complement strand
ATCAAAGAAATAATAGCCATACCAAATAAGATTTTAAAAGAAATCATCACGCTGCATTGCTGCTATGACAAGCGTTCTGACAGAATTAATATGACAGATTTGTACCAACAAAATGAAAATTAACTTGACGCCAATGCGATTTTTATCGGGACTCACTTGTACCGCATACCTATGTGGATCTTTAATTGCGTTATAAGAAGGCGTTATTAAAAGCGTTCAGTTGCTTTTAACCCGTGGGCGTACCTGCGGCACGCAAATGCACTGGATGCATTGTTGCTGCAAAGCGGTAGCTCACATGGAGCTAATGCAATTGCATCCTACATCATTTTTTCAACAGCAGGAATATAACTATCCTTTACCTGGCCCCCGCAACAAACGATGTATGTAAACATCCACCTGCATTTCCGGCTCCATGGCAGCCACCTTTTTGTAGAAATATCATCCCGAAAATCCGCTCCGCAGGAGCGGCCCTTTAAAATGCAGCGCAGATTGATTTTACAGGTACCACTTAAAATTATTACGCAGATAAAGAAACTGAGAGCTGTCAACCTGTTACACAATAAAAGATCCCAATAGGTATGCGGTACAAGTGAGTCCCGATGCAGCACACAAATCTAACTCGGGATTACGATGACACAACGATGCTGCCATGAAACGCCTCTGCCCGGACAACAAAAATAATGCAGCTCAATTTTTTCACCCGTTGTATAAATCATTATCACTAAATTGTCGTTTCAAAATTTTTTTATGGCATTGCAACCCTGGCGTATTGGAAAAGTTATAAGGATAGAAAATGAAACTGATGATACCCGCAGGTTCTGGATAGAAGTACCTGAATTAACTTCCTTTGATTTTATACCGGGGCAGTTTGTAACGCTGGATCTGCCAATTCATGAAAAACCGAATAAGCGTTGGCGAAGTTATTCTATCGCTTCATGGCCCGATGGCACCAATATATTTGAGTTGGTAATTGTTTTGGATAAAAGTGGAGTTGGCACCCCCTACCTTTTTAATGAAATAAATGTGGGTTCCGAAATTTCATTGCGTGGGCCGCAGGGTGTGTTTACATTAAAAGAACCATTGGACGAAGACCTTGTTTTAATTTGTACAGGTACTGGTATCGCCCCGTTCAGGAGCATGATCCATCATTTAAAAAATAATAACACCCCTCACAAAAATATCCACCTCGTTTTCGGGTGCCGCACCAAAGCCAGCCTGTTATATCATGATGAGATGAGAGAACTTCAATCTGAAATGCATGGTTTTCATTACATCCCAACTTTATCAAGGGAGCAATGGGATGGCTATTCCGGATATGTACATGGTGTATATGAATTAATATGCATTGATAAGAAACCTGCTAAATTCTTTTTATGTGGATGGAAAGGCATGATAGATGAAGCGAGGACAAGGATAGCCCGAATGGGATACGATAAAAAGGCCATACACTTCGAAATTTATGGATAGTTATCTTTTCACTATAATTTTTGCATAGGGAGTTTGCCTGCAAAAGGTAATGATTAAAATCATTTGTACCGATGCTGGGTGCATTCCAAATTGTCGTTACAGTTGTCGTTACAGTTATCAGGAACGTGGCCGGTGGGACACCGGCCAGGCGGGCTTCCCTTGGCTGGTGTCCCACCAGCCAGCGACAATTTGGGATGCACCCCCGATGATCAGTGCGATGTGGGTATTGTTATTTTTTGCTAACTTGTGAAACTAATTATTCATAAAATTAATTGATTTTTTATGGGTTCGTCTTCGATGATTGTTTTAATTCTTGCGGCATTGGTATTTTCTACTATCGCTGTCCTGATCGCTAAAGTTGTTACCAAAGCTACTACCAATACTCAAAAAGGAGAACCTTATGAATGTGGTATTCCTACACGGGGCAAAACCTGGACTCAACTGAATGTAGGCTATTATTTATTCGCATTGATATTTTTGATCTTTGATGTGGAGCTTGTTTTTTTGTTTCCCTGGGCGGTGGTAGCAAAAGAAGTAGGGTGGATGGCACTGGTTGAAATTGTTATTTTCTTTTTTATATTGTTTATGGGGTTTTTATATGCACATAAAAAGGGGGCATTGAAGTGGATGTAACCCCCTAACCCCCTGAAGGGGGAACAAATGCAGAGAATGATAATTATAACAGAATGGTTTTATTGGATAGCAAAAAACAAAAAATTGGCAACTCTTAATAAATGAACAGCACTTCAAATAATAATGATCCTTCTTCAATCCCCCCTTTGGGGGGTGGGGGGGCTGCTGCGGCTTCATTTCCCGGCCAAATCCACGATACCCCGGGCGGTGGTATTGTACTAAGCAAGCTGGATGATGTGATCAACTGGGCACGTTCCAATTCTTTGTGGCCGCTCACCTTTGCTACCAGTTGTTGTGGTATAGAAATGATGGCGGTCGCTTCAGCTAAATATGATTTTTCAAGGTTTGGATTTGAAGTAGCCAGGGCCTCACCACGGCAGGCGGATGTAATTATTATCGCAGGCACCATAGTAAATAAAATGGCGCCTGTATTAAAAAGATTATACGACCAGATGGCAGACCCCAAATATGTAATTGCCATGGGTGCATGTGCCATCAGTGGCGGGCCTTTCTTTTATAATACCTATTCCGTGGTAAAAGGGGCCGACCATGTGATACCGGTAGATGTTTACGTTGCCGGCTGTCCGCCAAGGCCCGAAGCCTTGTTGCATGCCTTGATAAGTTTACAGGAAAAAATAAAAAATGGGCTGACAAGAGAACAGATAAAGGCAGGTTGATTGGGTTGAAGTGTTGATTAAGTAAATAGGGTAAATAAAGTATATAAAGTAAAACCTGTTGGCGTAGTGGTTTGTTTTAATTTGCCGTTAGGCACAAAATATTGGTAGTTGTAGAAAAAATAAAAGGTCCTGGCGTGCCGTAGGTACGCAATGTGTTTACAAACATATCGTACCTATGGCACGAAAATGCAATTTCTCTGTTTTCTGCTACTACCAATAAATTGCTCCTATGGAGCAGAAAAATAACCCCGCCAATAAGTTAAAGTAAATAGTATATTAGGTTATTAGTGTAACCTGCGCCTGAAAGTTAAATTATGACCAACGAAGCATTAAAAGAAAAAATTACCGAACTGTTACCCACAGCCTCTTTTGAAGAAGGTGCGCAATGGCTTACCATTAATGTAGAACCCAACAATTTT
>JANOTW010000832.1:0-3557 GCA_031416575.1 Ferruginibacter sp. | reverse complement strand
CTCAACATCCTTGCATCGCCCTCTTGTACTGCATACCATTGAGGATCTTTGATTACGTTTTAAATTAATAAATTTTACCCCTTTAGGGGAAGGGGGTAGTTTGTTTTATTTGTTTAGGGAACAAAATAAAATATCACTAATTTATCCCTTGCGCAGTATACAAGATTACAATGCCTGCAAACTGTGTGGCAACATTTATCTTTCAGGCTAACATATAAATGGAAATATACAGTATAATAAACCTTAAATATCTTTGTGATGCTTCTCTACATGCAACATGGGAAAAGATCCCCAATGATATTCAGTACAAGAGGGCGATGCAACGATGATCCACATAGCTTCTTAGCCCGGACAAAAATTTCAAAACAAAATACCTGACCCTGAAATTTAACATCGCATCTAAATATTTTTTGCAACTGCTACTTTGAAATGATTTATTTTTAACCCCTAAAAAATTACTACTATGGACTTATTCAAATCTGGAAATCCTACGCTTTCTGAAAAAGCATTCAAGAATACCGAATACATTGATCACGATAATTCAATGACGGTAAGCGGTACTTTAAACAAGTTTGGCTTTATGTTTTTAATGCTGATGGGTACTGCTTATTACTCCTGGAAAGAATTCGCGACAGGCGGCAATGTACAACCGTTGATTTGGGGAGGCGCCATTGGAGGTTTGGTAGTGGCATTGGTGATTGTGTTTAAAAAGGAATGGTCTCCTTACCTGGCACCATTATACGCATTACTGGAAGGCTTATTTATCGGGGCTATTTCCGCATATTTTAATGAAGCCTTTGCGGAAAAGATGCCCAATATTATCATGAATGCGGTGGGCCTTACATTTGGTACTGCCATAGCGATGTATTTGTTGTATAGTTTTAAAATAATCCGGGCTACCGAAAAATTCAAGTCCATTATTTTTACTGCCACGGCAGGTATCGCCATATTTTATTTAATAGCAATGGTATCAAGAATGTTTGGCGTGCAAATGGCATTTCTGCATGAAGGTTCCGCTATGGGAATTGGATTTTCTTTAGTGGTGGTTACCGTAGCGGCGCTTAACCTGATCCTGGATTTTGATATGATGGAACAAGGGGCCGCGGCGGGCGCCCCAAAATATATGGAATGGTATGGGGCGTTTGGTTTAATGGTTACTATTGTTTGGTTGTATTTGGAGATACTGCGGTTGTTGAGTAAACTGGCGGGCAGGAAATAAGGTGGTGAATGGGCGCCCGGCTGTATTCGGACGGGGTGAATGGGCAATTGTGGAATATTTAAGACTCACCAATTTAACACTACTAAAAAATAAAAAAGTTGTTCCGGATTTGGAACAACCTTTTTATTTCAAACTATCAATCAGTTTTTTATTTCTCGTTAATAATATTCAGTTTAATGAAAATTATTAATCCTGGTAATGGCCTTTTAATGAGTGGACAACTATGCGGGTATTTTCCACTTAATAAACTATCCTGTGTTCCAGGTTTATCCTTCTGCTCCCATAACCTTTGTAGTTGGTTTTCAAGCCTTCAGGTTGACCAAGTCCTTCAAATGGTGTTTTGCAGCAGTTTTCTAAAAGCGCATGTATCTTTTTGATTGCTTTAAGGTCATTCTGAACCCACCAGCCTATATCTGCCCATGCTTTAGGCATAAATAAGAGCTCATGCATTTATAAGCGCTTTAAGTTCTTTAAGGTTGAGAGGGGTAGGGTTTAATTTTCCTTTTTCATAACCTTCTATGCTTTGCAGAATTTCTGAGTTGGTAATTTCATTGGGGGCAATTGCTTTTGACTTCTTAATAAAAGAAACATTTTTAAAGAACTCCATTGCAAATGCCGCTTTGTTGTCATTTATATCCAATAATATTTTCATTTTCAAGTTTTTTAACTCCATGAAATTATCAAATTAAATATTCTCCTGCAAATGTTGGTTTCAAATTATGGATAGAGACACTGCTGTGGTTGAGGCTTATATTAAAGATAAAGCATTCGTGCATTTTCCAGCCGAACCGCAATTGCATCTGCAATCTTTTTCGGCTTTATCACTTTTACATTTTCCGCATAAGAAAGAATCAATCTTTCAAACTCATAATTTATAATAAGTTGCAGATTCACCTCCTTTATATTTTCAACCCTCCACTTGCTCTTTTGTGAACCGTGCTACACTTAACCATTGGCGAAGATACATTGGAAAACAGGCAAAGAACCTCTTAGATAAAACGTAAGTAAATGCCAAACATCTTTCCTTAATAAAATTTATATCAGTTAAAAACAGCATGTGGGGAGAACAACAATTTTCTTTAAAAAAAATGTTCAATATATTGCAACATTGTCTGCTAAATTTATTAGCTTTATGTTCTAAAAGCGGGGGTCAACGTTATACAAACTGCACAACAGTTATTTAATCTGCTAAATTCAGGCAAACGGTTAACATAAGTGACAAAGTAACTTTTGACAACGACAAAATTGGAATTTTTAGGGGTGATACCACCAGCGATGATAAAGCGGTAAAGCAATACCTACAATTAGTTTCAGGTGGTATTGACCAGGTCGGGATAGTTAAAGAGTTGGGTGGAAATTTAACAACAGTCCCCTGCCCTGATGACTGGAATTTACCTGTTTCAACGAAGTAACTTATCGTCTGGCTTGAAAATAGTTAGCGATTATTAAAAGGCATTTAATCATTATGAATAAAAAGTCCAGGCCAACCGAACAATATATTCAGGTGCTTCGTGAAACGATCGGTAGCCATATCCGGGCATTCCGGGAAAAAAAGGGATATACTCAGGATGAACTGTCTGAAATAATGGAAGTGAACCGCTCTACTATTTCAAAAGTTGAAACTGGCAAATTTGCTATCACTATAGATTATCTGGTAAAGTTTGCCTGGTACCTGGACTTTGATATTTCGGTGCTGGGAAAAAAAAGTAAGTAGTATGGCAGATGTTCATACAAAGGAAGTCAGAAGCTATAATATGAGCCAAATCCGGTCAAAGAACACAAAGCCGGAGTTAGTAGTTCGTAAATATTTATTTGCAAAGGGATTTAGATACAGGCTACACAGCAAAGATTTACTCGGCAAGCCGGATATAGTGCTGCCAAAGTATAGAACCGTAATATTTGTTCATGGTTGTTTTTGGCATGGACATGAAGGGTGTAAATATTTTGTTGTGCCTAAAACAAAAACAGAATGGTGGCTAAATAAAATTGCCAGAAACAAACAACTGGACAAAGAACATATTAAAAAATTGAGGTCGGATAAGTGGAATGTAATTACCCTCTTTGAGTGTAAATTAAAGAAAGGCAATATTGATTCCACTTTAGATACTCTAATTAAAAAACTTAATAAAATACTATCAAAATGATTACTAAAATAGAAACAACTGAAGATGTAAAAGCATTTGCAAAACAGTTAATTGCAGAGGGTGTTAGTTTTCACCCCGATGATGATTTCAACGATTATGTTAATTTTAAAGAAAACAAGCCAACCTATTCTAAAGAAGAAGCAGATTTAAGAAATGAATTGATGAGTAAATGTTTCGAAGTTTGTGAAAAAGGG
>JANOTW010000831.1:0-3429 GCA_031416575.1 Ferruginibacter sp. | reverse complement strand
TCCAAGTCGAAAAATTCGGCTTTTATTGGCAAACGATTAAAAGGAAAAGTGATCGGGATTATTAATGGAAATAAAACTTATTTTAATTAGATGAAGTCGTTGAATGCAACAAAAAGGGGATTGATTACTGGTATGGTAATGATATTGGTATCGGTAATTATTTATTACACCCAAGGAAATTTCGATAATAAATTACAATACATCACTTATTCCATTTATGTGGCGGGAATCGTTTGGACACTAATTGAATTTTCCAGGCTTAAGGATCATCCCAATAAATTCGGGGCATATTTTTCACAGGGGTTTAAATGTTTTATCGTGGTTACGCTTTTAATGGTAATTTTTACAGTCGCATTTTTATTGATGCAACCTCAATTGAAAGATGAAATGGCGGTGATTTATAAAGCTGACCTGATAAAGAATGGCAATTATACCATGCCTGAAATTGAGGAAAAAATCAGGATCGCAAAAAAAAGTTTTTTGCCTTCCCTGATCATGGGAGCGATATTTGGTTATCTTATAATTGGCGCCATGGTAACCGCAATTACATCAGGATTTTTAATTCAGAAAAATAAGGCTGCTGCCTGAACCAAAATGAGCTAGCGAATTGAAGGCGTTGCCCAAAGATAAAATGTACAAGAGGGCGATGCAACGATGCTGCCACATAGCTTCTTAGCCCGGACAAAAAATATTACTTAGCGCCATTGCCCCAACAAGGGAACGTGGGCAAACAAAAAATGACACAATGGATGTATCAGTTATAGTGCCGCTTTTTAACGAAGAAGAATCATTACCAGAGTTAGCTGCCTGGATTAAAAACGTTATGAATGCCAATAATTTCAGTTACGAAGTGATAATGGTGGATGATGGCAGCAACGACAATAGCTGGGAAGAGATTGAAAAACTTCGCAAGCAAAATGATAATATCCGGGGCATAAAATTTCAACGCAATTATGGTAAAAGCGCTGCCTTGAATGAAGGCTTTAAAGCAGCCAAAGGCGATGTGGTGATTACTATGGATGCGGATATGCAGGACAGTCCTGATGAAATACCCGGGCTGCGCAATATGATTATGGAAGATGGATTTGATATGGTTAGCGGCTGGAAAAAGAAACGCTATGATAATAAACTTACTAAAAACCTGCCTTCCAAATTATTTAATATTACCGCCAGTAAAAGTACCGGTATTAAATTACACGATTTTAATTGTGGACTGAAAGCGTATAGCAATAAATTAGTGAAATGTATTGAGGTATATGGTGAAATGCACCGTTACATTCCTGTATTGGCAAAATGGGCCGGCTTTAATAAAATCGGTGAAAAAGTAGTGGAGCACAGGGCAAGAAAATATGGTGTAACTAAATTTGGCTGGACCCGCTTCGTGAATGGGTTCCTTGATCTTGCCTCGATCATGTTTATGGGTAAGTTTGGAAAAAAGCCCATGCATATTTTTGGCTTATGGGGAAGCATCGTTTTTTTTGTTGGTATGTGCATTTGGGCCTATCTGTTTGTGGCCAAAATATTTTATTCAAAATTTAATATGACGGACAGGCCCCTGTTTTATATTGGCATTATATCTATCGTGATTGGAACTCAACTTTTTTTAGCCGGCTTCCTGGGTGAATTAATTGCCCGCAATTCATCCGACAGGAATTATTACCTGATTGATAAAAAGATAGGACTATAAAAATGTCTGATGCCTGATTTTTTGATGTCTGATTTATTTTAACTTGTTGACTGTTTTTATTAGCAGATTAGCATATTAGCTCATTTTGAAATTTTCCAATATCCATTATCAATTATCCATTAATCAATTATCAATTATTAAAAAAATCATCATCATAGGTTCCGCACATCCCCTGAGAGGCGGTGGTATTTCAACATTTAACGAGCGGCTTGCCAAAGAGTTTTTGGTACAAGGCAACGAGGTTAGTATCTATAGTTTTTCCTTGCAATATCCGGGGTTTTTATTTCCGGGCAGTTCGCAATTCACTACGGATCCCGCTCCTGCTGATTTGGATATTCATTCCAGGATCAATTCCATTAACCCGTTTAACTGGTGGGGTGCAGGTAATGAAATAAAAAAACTGCAACCCGATTTAGTGGTAGTAAGATACTGGCTTCCTTTTATGGGCCCATGCCTGGGAACTATTTTACGCATTATCAAAAAAAATAAACATTCAAAAATCGTTTGCATCGCGGATAATATTATTCCGCATGAACCAAAGCCCTGGGATAGCATTTTAACCCGCTATTTTGTAAAACCGGTGGATGCTTTTATTACGATGAGTGAAAAAGTAATGAATGACCTGCAACAATTCGCACCGGGTAAACCTGCCAAAATTGTAGCCCATCCCTTGTATGATAATTTTGGCGAAAAGATAAGTAAGGAAGCAGCAAGAATACAATTAAAAATTAAAAATGAAGAATTGATCATTTTATTTTTCGGGTTTATCAGGAAATACAAAGGGCTGGATATATTACTGGATGCCATGAAAATTTTAAAAGATTCAACATTGCCTGTTGCTAATTGTAAATTGTTAATTGCAGGTGAATTTTATGACAACCGCAAACTATATGATGACCAGATTGAAAGGCTTGGGATTAGAGGGCAATTGATCTTACAAACTAATTTTATTCCGGACAGTGAAGTGAAATATTATTTATGCGCCGCCGATGTGGTGGTGCAACCTTACCGGACTGCCACCCAAAGTGGTGTTACCCCCCTCGCCTACCATTTTGAAAAGCCAATGATCGTTACCAATGTAGGTGGTTTACCTGCCATGGTCCCGGATGATAAAGCAGGACTGATAGCCGAGCCAACCGCTGAATCCATTGCCGAGAAGATCAAAGAATATTTTAGCAGGGGCGAAGCGCATTTCCTTCCGCATTTGGTGGTAGAAAAAAAGAAATACAGTTGGGCTAAGCTGACAAATGCGATTGAAGAAATGGCTGGTTTTAAGATGGGTTCTTTTAATTAAAGTACGAAAACCGGGCTGCATTCATCGGGTTTTTCTTGCTTTTTATCTTCCAGCCAAGCCTTTGCATTTCAATAAACAGGGTGTTCTTTTTTAAGGTATATCTTAAAAATTCATCTACCACAACAGTAAGGCTTTCTTTACACTCTTCCACTGTATTACCATATCCAGTTAAATCAAAGGAAGGCATATATGCGAAATGAATATTATCTTCTTCAAAAAATAAAACTTGTAAATCTACCTTTATAGACTTTGTCCCAATATTTTTTTCGGCTTTAAGATTGACTTGTTGCATAATTTTATTGATACATTCGCAATATACAACGTATAGGAGACACCCAATGTTGCTAAAACAAATTTTTAAAAAAAATTGCTTTTTTCGAAACACCAATTATGGCAAATGCCACTGAAACCTTATTGCCCAACCAACCTTTAGTTAAATTTACCATGG
>JANOTW010000830.1:0-14527 GCA_031416575.1 Ferruginibacter sp. | reverse complement strand
AAATATGAAACTGGTGAAAAAGCATCAGAAGGATTTCTTAAAAATATGAAGGTTGTATTTGATGATTTTATTCCTAAATGGAATTATAAGTTTAAATGTAAAACTTAAACTGTTACAAGGTATTTTTTAACTATCCCTAAGGTCGTATTTTTATACGGTTGGAAATCCTTCACCGTAGGTGTTGGTTCAACAAAAGGTTTTGTGCAATAGGGGCAGAAGGAAGAACAATCATCGGCAGTGCATATCCCAGCTTCATATTCGGCGGACGGAATTCTGTTGGGCAGTAGTGCTAACAATCAACATTTAATTATAAATTTAGCTTCAGTTCGGGGCGGGCAGTTGGTCAATTCCCCAACTGCACAAAGCCTCGAACGTTGTGCGTCACTTTATACAACCATTGCGTTTAAAAATTTACATATCGACAATTTTCCTTGCGACCCTTCTTTTTGGGTTCAGATTTTTAATTAATCCAGTTCATATAACCGGACACATCAGAAAAAATCCAAAGGACACATCAGCATATATTGACAAGTTGCTTGTGTTTGTAAAAGGCGACAATAAAATTTTGGCGAAGACCTTTACTGACGACAAGGGTAACTTTGAAATGACATTTACTCCTGAAAAAGAAAAATCATTTGACTTTTATTGCAATGGGTTAGGTATTGACACTTTACTTCTTGCATCTGTAACGACTTTTGAAAGTGACACACCCGAAATAACATTTTATATTCCTGGACCACATAAACGAAACACTTTGGGGAAAGTTATTTGCCCAAAGTGCAAGAGAACAGATAAAGTGTATAAAATTGAATATGGCGACGCACCAGTTATGACACGACACATAAGTAAGTCGGGTGACACAACTTACAGCCCAATTTATAAAGGCACTTATCAGGAAAGTTGTATAGTCGGACCTGCAAAGTATTATTGTGACAGAGACAAAGTAAAATTTTAGCGTTCACTTTTTGTCGGCGGACAAAAAGCGAACGCACAACAGGCGGTATTCTGATATATGGGCTGAAGAATGTAAATCCCAACTTTATATCGCTATTCAACTTCCGTTTCGGCTGAACGAATCACAGATGAACTTTTGAATTTAATATCATCTTCATATCTTTATTCGGCTGCGGTTCCGGGCTGAACGTTTTTCAAATGCCCATACATCAGAAAGCCGGAGCCGTTGGCGGTCATAGTATCAACCTAACAAAATTTAATCTATTTCAAAAGATCATTATAAAAACTAATACATGACCTCAACAAACAGCTCAGTTTCAGCATTAAAACTTTCTGACAGAATTCAATCTCTTGACATCATGAGAGGTGTAGTATTACTCGGTATTTTATTAATGAACATTAATGGAATGGGACTTGCAGGTGCATATGAAAACCCTACAGTTTCGGGTGGGGCCACTGAATGGGACCTTAAGACATGGGTAACCACAAACATGCTTTTTGAAGGTACTATGAGGGCTTTATTTTCTTTATTATTTGGCGTAGGTATGTTTATCCTTTTAGACCGTCTTGAAAAAAAAGGAGCTGGAATTAACGCTGCAAATATCTATTTCAGAAGACTAACATGGCTATTGGTTTTTGGATTGATCCATTGCTATCTGTTATTATGGGATGGTGAAATTTTATACAACTATGCACTAATGGGCTTCTTAGTTTATTCCTTTAGGAACATGGCCCCAAAAAAATTAATACTCATTTCAGTATTCTTATTTTCAATGGGTGCATTGTGGAATTACAGCGATTATAGAAATGATGTGAAATTAGTAGAACAGGCATCGATAGCACAAAAGTATAAGGCTGAAGGAAAAGAGTTAACGAAAGATCTTAAAGAAGCCTCTGAAAAATGGGTAAAAAAAGAAGCTGAAAAATCTCCTGAAGCAATTGAAGAATACAATACCAACATGCGTAAAGGATATTTTGCTGTTGTAGCTTTTTTGGCACCCATTAATTTGCACTATAATGAGCACTTCCCTTACAGATATGATTTATGGGATGTACTAAGCATGATGCTTTTAGGAATTGCTCTATACAAACTAAAAATACTTGCTGCAGAAAAATCATACCGTTTTTATGGGCTCATGGCATTAGCAGGTTATGGTATTGGCTTGCTGGTAAATTATTACGAAACCAACTTAATAATTGATAGCGGCTTTTCATTTCTCGGATTTTCAAAATCGTATTTAACATACGACTTAGGGAGGGTTCCTGTTGCCATGGGGCATATCGCTTTAATTATGCTTTTTTGCAAATTGCCAATTTTAAATTGGCTAAAGAAAAGCCTTGCTGCTGTTGGCAAAATGGCATTGACCAATTATGTAATGCACTCAGTTTTTGCAATGTTCATGTTTACAGGTGCAGGGTTTGGATTATTTGGGAAGCTTCAAAGACATGAACTCTTGTATGTAGTATTTTCTATTTGGATCGTTCAATTAATTTTAAGCCCAATCTGGTTGAAATATTTTCAGTTTGGTCCACTTGAATGGATTTGGAGAAACCTAAGCTATCAGAAAAAGCATCCTTTTAGAAAGTAAAGTTTAAAATGCATTAGTTCTGGCCTATAATACTTTTACTTTAGATCAGACAATATTTAAATGATGAATGAAAGTAACTACGAACCGCCAACACTACCAGGATAACGACCCCAACGACCCAACGGCAGGCCCTTCCAATAACGACTCCAACAAAGGCATCGTAAATACGCAGTACGAAGTGTATGAGAAGCTGGCAGGGAAAATCAAAAAACTAAATGACAATAAATATCAACTCATCAAATTCTTTGACAGCCTGAAAAAATGAAATCATTAATAACTATACCAACCTTGTTGCTATTTGCTTTTACTCAGATTATTTTCATAAAAGGCAAAGTTATAGTCGTTACCGTCGGAACTCATGTGTTGGGGGGCAAAGTGCAATATGGTTCCGGCTGGTGGTTTTTAGGCCAGAAAGATGGTGTAGAAAAACAACTATACTGCGCAACGGATAAAAACGTGAATAAAATTCTTTTTGTCCAGGCAGAGAAGCAATGTGGTTCATCGTTGCATCGCCCTCTTGTACTTAATACCATTGGGGAACTTTAATTGCGTTATAAATTATATGCAGGATCTTTCAATTCATCTTATTTTAAGCTGAGCCGGGATAAGTAACAAGGAAGACACAGGGCTGGAGACCTGCGCCTGATTGGGAACCAAATGGAAGCGATAAAATTAGACGGAAATATTTGCCGAATGAATTGGATAAGCTGAAACATTATTTCGACGTCAATCTTGATTTCTACCGTTACTACCGCACCCAAAGTAAACATAAAATTCACTTGCGTAAGCAGGCAACCCGTCAGAAAATGTGAGTGTTATAGTATCTTTATTCTTGTCAGCATAACAATATCTAACGTCATAACCGCCTTGTACATTTGTCCGGCATTTTGCTGTCAAGAATAGATGTGCTGTGTCACCCCGCACTATTTTCTGGCCATCATTTCTTGAAAATTTTCCCGTTCTGTTATCCTTGAAAACTTCCCAGGAATAGCTCCACTTCTTAGCAAATTAAAAACTGTCCTTCATTTTTCCGTCAACAGAAATTTGTGAATATTTTGTTTGGGCAAATATCTTTTGACCGTCAAAAAGCAGGCAACTTAAAATAATATGAGTAGTTTGAATTGCATGTTTACTATGGCAGGTAACAGTTTTTGGTTTGGCTAAAGAGGTGATTTTTAGCACGTACTTTCAAACAAAGTACAAACCCACTTTACTTGCCCTCATTTTTTATTCCAGGAATTGATTATACGATTTTATTTTCTGCTCCTAATCGCAGAGTCCTCTTCGGGAAACTATGCGGAGAATAAAAGGCCTGCCATCGAGGTCACTTCACCCAACTGAGGCCCGGATTTTTTTTATTACGATTAATTTCTTTTAAAACTTTTGTAATAATATTTTTTATTATTATCAGCCAAGGTTAAAATGCCTTTTTCCCCTTTTGCTATTACAGAATTTTGTATAGGTACACTAATTCTGATTATTCCTTGATTGTTTGTAATGTCGAGTTGAGTTAATAAAGAAGTCTTATTATTTGACAGGTTCCTGATAGTATAAGTAAGTAGATTAGAACCGGACGGGTAGTTATTTTCAATCTGAAGAAACAGCGTATCTTTTACTTCAACAACTTCAGTTGAATATTCAGTGTTCATGGAATAATAAATCGTATGATTGCTTATTACCGGGTTCTTTGTTTTCGTATTTGTTCCTATTGAAAAAATAAAAGGTTCGCTTCTGCTTTCGCCGTTACCATCCGTTTGTACAGCAGGCAAACCGGTATCATCTAATGTTTGAAGCGTCCATATAAACTTAACGGGCAGGGAATCTGTTGCATTAAAAGCCAAACGGGGCTGCCATATATACTGGGTTATTGCTTTTACAGAAACATCAAGTAAAGGTTGGTTACTGCGTAATGCCTGCACCGGTTGCTGGTTGGCTAATACTTCAAATACCTGTAGCCTGTAAGTAGGCAGGTTTTGTGTTTTAGGAATTAAAGGTGTCCATCTGAAAGTAATGGCAGTTTGTGCAGACAGTTTATTTAAAACAGCATTATTAGCAGGCATTACCAAAATGGGTAATTGTAATGCCGCCATATTAAAAATTTTACATTTGGCACCCGCTAAAGGTTGAAAACCTAAAGGGCCCTGACCTATCAACTGTACACACAACTGGTAATTATCCGCAGGTAGTTTTCCTGTTCGGTCTAATGTTGTTTTGTATTTACCTGTAAAACTCATGATTTCCAAAGGCATAACATCTTTACTGAAATAAACCCGTGTGCCTTTGGTAAGTATTACGGGTGTTGCTTTGGTAATATCCGTTACGCCAATAACCGTTCCATCTATCAGTTTTATTTCCGTTTTAAAAATAGCCTGTTGTGGTATAGAATCTACTTTGGTTACTATAAAAGTTACAATAGCATTTTTCCCCGACCATTCACTCAAAACGGCTGTTGGCGCGGGTTGTATATTCAGTACCGTGTTTAATTGCGCATTAGCTGTAAAAGCAATTATCAAAAAAACGAAAAGGGAGATATTTTTTTTCATGTTTACTATTTTTTCAGGCAACGATGTACTGATTGCATTACCTGCTATATTTAAAATTTGTATTGCAACCCTGTTCTCACTGAACTTTCCAGATAATTAGCGCCTATCAAGGGTATTGAGCCTAGTTCATTACCGTACCTGAGATAGTTAGTGGACAGGAAGCTATTCCAGCTTAATTTTTTGTTGATCTTCCAGTCAATATTACAGGAAGCAATAAAGTTATTGTTAGCTGTAAATGTATTGAGTTTACCAATAGTATATTGTAATTGGCCCCTTAACTGAATTTTCTTTTTGGCCACCGGCATGCCCAGGCTGCTGCTTAAGGTAATAAATGTATTCTTAAACGCAGGCATGGTATTGGCAAAATAGAGTACACTAAAGTCTGGTGTCAGGTCTTTATTAAAATAAACAGGTACATAAGTAAGCAATGCCGTATGTGTGTTATTACTGGTGGTGGTACCAAAAAATACATCCCGTTCATCGTACTTGCTGTAATTATAACTTAGGGATAAAAGGTGTGTCATAGTGGCGGTTGTCCAGGTATACGTTGGGCTTATTCCCATATCGTTACTTACATTTTTAATGCCAAAAGGGTTTGAACCACTGGCGGTTTCAAAGCCAAAATTGTTGTAGTTAATATTTAGGCTAAAACGGTCGTTGAATTGTGTAAACCAGTTGAGATTGGCCAGAAACTGGCTGGCCCTTAATGCAGTATTACTAATATTGTTTACACGTTGGCCCATACTGGCAGTAACATTTATTTTATTTTTCCATGTATTGAAACGGGTGTTGATGGTATTATCCCAATGATCCGGCTGCATAAAAGGAAAGCCGGTTGTTTGATAGCCTGCGCCAATGTATTTGGTAGAATAACTGATGTCTAGATTTGGCGACTTTTTTCCAACGCTCAGTTGACCTGCAAAGTCTTTATTAGTAGAGGTTCTTGCTGCAATAAAGGGTTTGAATGATAAATTATTATCCCCCGGTATCAATGGCCGCGTCAAATCTTTAGTAAAAAAACCAAGTGCGGCTTCCAGGTTAAGGAACCATCCTTTTTTAAAGTATTTATCGAGTATAAAGCTCGTATTAAACCCTTCCTGGGGTTTGATGGTAAGTGGCGGTGCACTAACTGAATTCACCGCATCTTTTCCATTAGAAAAATTAAAGGCAACTTTATGGCTACCCTCAATTTCTGTTCCTATCTGAAACATGTAATGGGTTCTTTTAAATGCCCCTGTTATTCCTGGCGGTGGTGCAGCCGCATAGTTAATGCCCTGTTGCGAAGTTCCCGTAAAAAACTTTAACATAAATTTGCCGGGATGAAGGTTAAAACCTGCACCAAAAATGCCTATATCGCCGGTACTTAAATCGCTGTACTTTAGATATTGTGTACCCAATAATAATTCTGCCCCCTTGTATTTAGGATTGGCGCTAAAGTTATTCATAGGATTAGTAAGCCATTGCCCAATACTCTGGTTTTTGAGGCCTGCATAAGGACCGGCAAAATTGGTGGCTATAGAAGCAAAATTAAAATTGAGTGGAAGGCTGAATTTATTACCAAACTGAAGAGTTGGTGCAAAAAGAAAACGTACCTGGTTCCATGGACGGCGGGGTGTATAAATATTACTGCCGGTTGGTTTAACATTCAGGCCATAGCCTTCATAAGTGATGCCCATGGTGCCGGAGATCTTTAATGGCAGGTTCTTTCTGGCACTGTCCTGCGCTATAACATTATGGGTGCAAAACAGTAATCCAAAAAAAATTATTATTTGTATCTTCTTTTGCATACGCATTTATTTTTTTTTGTTAGTAAAAAAAGCCTTATTCTGCTTTTTGTTTAATGAATGCACTTAGCGGTGATTGGCCTCCATCTGCCGTTAATGCCTTTATTGCATACACATTATCTTTACCCGTGTTCTTATCAGTAAATGTTTTTTCAGTAATCCTGGCATATTGTTGTAATTCGCCTTTTGCATTTTTTTTATAGATAACAAAAAATACATCTTTACTAATGGGGGGATAGTTCCATGTAAGCACGGCTTTTTTGTCTTGCAGGCTTACAGTTACATTTGTTACCGGTGGCCTTATCCCACTATCGAAAGGTTTACCATATACTGTATGGGCATAGTCAGAATACAGGTTACTTTCATCCATTGCCCTTATGGAATAATAATAAGTAGTGCCGGTTTGTACGGCGGTATCTATAACCTGTTTTTGAGTTGGGATCAATTTTAATAAGATAGTCCAGTCAGCGGCATTATCAGTTTTACGGTAAATGACCTGTTCTTTCACATCAATGCTTTCGCTTGGCGCGAAATATAATTCCACCTGTTTCTCTTTAACAATAACATTTACGAAAACAGGCGTTACCGGCGGAATGGTATCTGGTTTTGTAATAGCTACCAGTTCCGAAAATTTGGATTGGTTATAGTTAAAGTCTAGTGCCTTTATCTTGTAATAAATTTTTGGCGTGAGTGAATTGAGTGTAACAGTATCTGAAAACACCAGCTTTAGTGAAGTTGTGTCCGTCTTGTCGGTTTTGAAGGCTTCCTGTATGGCTGACAACTCATGCTCGTCACTATTTGCTTTGAATATGCGATAGCCTTTCAGATCTTTTTCCGATCCCTTCTTTATCGTTATGGTAACTACACCTAACGAGTCTATAATAGCTGATGTAACCTTTGGGGCCGCAGGTGGTGTTGAATCAACTAAAGCAACATATCCGGGATATGATGCACTTAAATTACCCGCTGTATCAATTGCATATACTATGTAGTAATTATTTTCCTCTGTGTTGAAACCTGTATCGGTAAAACTTCTTGTTTTATTTGGGAGTAATGCTTTGTGAAGTATCTGGAAATTTCCGGTATCCTTATCAGAACGTGAAACAATAAAACCTTTCAGGTCGCTAATATTGCCATAAATATCCCATGCTATCAATACCTCTTTGGGCTTTACGTGTTTTGGTAATTTAAGTACCGGTGCATCAGGGGGTGTTAGATCCCTTGGCATCCCTTTCACTTCAGCGAACAATACTTTTTCTCCGAAAGCAGTATTGCCATAAAATCGGTAGCGGTACCATTTGTAGTTTGTTAATGAGTCATCGTCAAAAGAACCATTGATTGGGCCATCAAATCCTGCACCTTTCGAGTCATAAATAGGTATAGTGTTCAGTGGTTTGAATGTGGCCTCTCCTTCAGCCGCTCTTTCAACAAAATAGCCTGCCAGTTCCGGCTTAGCGGACCAGGCAAATGATAATTGTTTATCCCCCGGAAAAACCAAAACCTCATTTTTATACTTGTTTGTATCAAAGGCCGCTTTTACTGTAATAGCTCCGTTCTCTATTTCATAAATGGCAGATTTTGCATTCAGCTTTATCCTGTAGCTGTAGGATTTGCCTTCTTTCGCAGTTTTATCAATAAAGTTCAAACCAAGCGCTTCTGCAGCTTTGCCATCCTTTATCGCCGTTAATACAAATAGTGCATAAATCATGTCTTCTTTGCTTTTCTGTTCATTCAGTTCAGCAATACCGGCATCGAGGCTTATACTTTTTTGTCCTGGTTCTTTACCTGCAAACAAAAACTCCATAGCCACTTCAAGATTGGTTTGGGTTGCAGTATTTTTTTCATTTGCAACCAGCGAATCCCATGTTGCTTTACTGAAGGCTTTAACTGTTGCCATGTTTTCAAACTTTCCTGTTTCGGAATCGCTACGTTCTATGCTATAACTATTATCGAAACCCAAACGCAGAATGGTTTTATTGTCTGGCATCCACCTAAGTTCTATTCCGGTTGCAGTGTATCTGCCAGTGGTGGCTATTCTGGATTTTGCACCTTCAATCTGAGCAAAGGAGGAAAGTGAAGAAAGGAGTAGAACTATTATTATTAAGGTTTGAATGTTTTTTTTCATAACTACTGTTTTGTTGTTTCATTTACAGGACTTGCTTTAATTTATCTTGCTCCCGGTGTTATTGTATTGCCCTGAACCATTTGCATAGGACCGGTTCTAAACGATTTTGTTTTGGTTTCTGTAACTGCCGTTCCCGTTCTTGTTACTGAGGTATTCCAGGTGGTACCTGTCAGTTCTTTCAGAGTAGCTGTTACAACAAACCGATAGTCCTTATCGGCGACAAGATTATTTACCGGGTTAGGAACGGGGTTTGGATAATTTGGTGGCGGCGGTGGCGGTACCGGAGAAAGGATACTGTTAGTTTTAAACGCCCCATTTGAGGAAATAAGTGTATTACCATTGTTTGAGTTAACCTGATTTGCTATTGCCGGAGCTAATTGGTTGTTAGCTTGTGCCACTGTTGTTGATAATGGGGCCTTTATGTAATACTGGTATTCACCGATAGTATTCGCTTTGGACTGTAGAGTTAGGAGAACCCAGGCACCATTGGTATTTTTAACCTCTAATGATTTGGTGATTACTAATTTGAAAGTCCTGTTTTTAATGGTACCATCACCTTGATTTTCAGCCACATCAAAAATCCTGTCGGGGACCAACGCATATTTTACATTGATCGTTGATGCAACTGGGAAATTATAACTGCTGTTTGGCGCTACGGATTGTATTAATTTATTGCGTAGGGAATCCGCTTCATCTTCCTGTGCAGCATTAGCGGTTACCCCTTCAGTTCCGCTGCAATCCTCTCCCAATTGAAAAGATTGACTATACGATACCTGGCAAAGGCCACCGAAAAGATCAATGTCTGCTGTTAAAGCTCCTGCAACATATTCGGGGTTTGGAAATTTTCCTGTTAGCCAGGCACCGGTTTTAATTTTAAATAAGTTGATTTCTTTATTTGGACATACAGTAGTACCCGATGCATTATTTTTATTGATGCCCTTTATTGTTGCCGCTACACTTCCATAAAGCCCAATATTGCCTGAAGCCCGGTAGCCATTTATTCCAACGCAACCGGTTTGATGCATCAAGGCAAGGTTCAGTTCTGCCCCGGCCAACACATCACCGCCAATAGACCAGTTTCTACAGGTTCCTTCATACAGATGTTTGCTGATGTTTCTTGAAAATTCAATGCCAATACCCGCTGCAATTCCTTTGCCGGTTGCAGTGTTTGTTCCAACACCACCTGCTCCAACATTAGCATTATTAGGGGCTGTTCCGGTAGCTGCATAATAATTATTAGCAAACCTTGGTGTAAATCCGGTTGGTGCCGGTATATCATTGCCAAACATGAGGTAGGAATATAAATTAAAACCAAAGATCTGAACGATATTGGTAGCCGTTGGTGTACCTGCCTTGAAATACCATTTATTGGTAATGCCATCAATATTCATCACAAAACCAACTGGAGATGGTGTTTTAATAGCAGGGGGGACATCAACAGATAAAAGCGCAGCCGTATAAAATATCTTATTCGTGAAATTGTATTCAACCACCAGGCCTCCTTTAATTTTCGAATCCACCCTTTCTTCTAATTTTGCGGCGAGCCAGAAATCTCCGGTAAATCCAATCTTGGTTAATCCACCTGTATTAGCATTAAACTGAGCCAAAAGAGCAACGTCTGAATTAAATGTTTCAAATTTTGGTAAGGTGGCAACAGTTGCCATAGCTACAAAACCCAGGCTGCTTTTTTTAGGTTTGAATGCGTATTTAAAACCAACTTCCGGCGCTGCTTTCTGCACCTGTAGAGCTTCCATATTATAAAAAGCTCCGCCGCCGAATCCATAAAAACCCACACCTGTTAAGAAAGGAATGCCGGGCTCAAACTTAACATCAGCTTCAGCTCTCCAATACCGATAATACTGGTTGTTGTTATTGTAAACAGTATTACCAAACTGAACCAATGCATTTGCCTGTAGCGAAACGGCTGTAAATTTAACACCCAGATTCGCCATAAAGCCGTCTCCGTAAGTGGGATCGTTATCATACATCTTAAGTTTGCCTTCAATTTTAACAGCCGGCATATCTGCATATACTGATATATCTTCTATGAAAACACCTTTAAATTTTGGCAAAAACTTTTTTGCACTTGTATTTATCTGGATTGCAAATGCGCCGCCCACCGTAGTACTTCCTCCAATATCATCTGTAAGATTGGCAACTATATCTATCATTAATGCACCCCTTACCAACTCTTTGATGCTGGCATTGCCTGTAGCAACCGTAGGAAGAGATTTGTAACGAACATCTTTGATAGACACCGGAAAATTAGCCAGTCGCTTTTGCGGACTTGCAAAACTCCAGGAACCTGGATTGAAGTTCATAGTATTACTGTTGGCAACAGAATTGTTGGTGTAGCCTACTGTCAAATTCTGAAACTCCATCTCCATTTTAATCCCTTTAATTCCCTTTTTTCTTACCGGCGCTCCACCGGTTGCTGTAGTAGTATCCGTTACAGACAGATCTTTATTGCCCCAATCTAATTTTCCATTCAGGTTTAAGGAAAACGATTTTACCGTATCTGAAAGCGATGCGGTTATGTTTGAAGTATTGAATAAAGTGATTGATCCTTTTAAAATATCGGCATCAATCGGGCCTGTAGGTACAATCGCTATTTGAAAGTTGTTGGCTCCTCCAACTTGTGCAAATGTTGCCGTGTACTTCAACGTATTTGTTATCGTATCCCTGCTGATGGGTAATACCAATTTACCTTTTGCATTGCCATCAGTGAGTGAGCCTTTGAGAATTGAAAGATTCAATGTGTCGAGGCTTGCACTCATATCCGAGACACGGCCCATGGGGAAAGTAATGATATTGATTGCTTTCACTTTCATGGTTACGCCATAATCATCAATGATAGTATTGGCGGCGGTTATTTGTGTTGGGTTGGCGCCTGTTTTCCAGGTATCGGGTAAAGTGAGACCTAAAGTTTTTATATAAAGTCCCTGCCACAGCAATTTCCCTTGTGCTGTTGTATCGCTTGTATAGTTTGCCGGGAAATACATGGATGCAGGGTTCCTGGTATCAGACAGATCAAGAGTGATTGAATCGGCCAGAATTTTTATTCCATTGGTTCCTACTATTTCACAATTTGATAAGCTGCCTGTAAGCAAAATATTTTGCAGGCTGGTTCCATTTCCTGAAATGGTTGCTTTTACTGAATCAGATGCGGTGGGAACAGGGAGCAACCAATCCCTCGTAAATTTGACATCAAGTCCTAAACCTATATCTTTTACACCGGTACTATCCCATTCAATATAACAACCGGCAGCCGATGCGCCCTTTTTAAAAGTAAATTTCATTTTAGGATTGGAAGCAAGATTGGGTACATCTATATCTTCCACCAGTTCTACGCGGCCGTTTGAAAAATTAATTTGGTTGGGATGGATTTCAAAATATTTTCCGGCAAAGCCGAGATTATAATCTGTAACACCTCGTGTAAATTTCTTCTGTGCTAAAAAGTTGATCTTGGAAACATTGGGCTTAAAAATTATTTCCGTGATCATCAACTTATCGGCTGTATCAGTAAATTTTATCCCAAAAGGCATTTTAAGTGAATTAGCCGGGATAGGTGGAGAGGGAATATTGCTTTGATATTTGAAGTCTGGCAATCCGAAATTATTATTGTTATACCAGCCAACTAAATTATCAACGGTGTTATTGGTCCAGTTTAACGGTTTGTCCAAAGGAATGGTAGCCGCTGTGGCTGTTAAATTAGCGATCAGCCATGCCTGGATATAATTAGCCCCTGCACTTTTTTCAGTAATGATACCTCCAGCGGTTAATCGTTTCGTTGTGTCAATACGAATCTTGCTGAACTCCACGGCTATATTGGTAGAAAGCCAGTTAACGGTTACAATACCTTTGCCGGTTATAGATCCATCCGTTTCAATGGTTACCTGTGTGACCTTTATCTTAAACTCACCATTGAATCCCGCCCTTATTGTATCTCCAATAGATGCTGTGCCGCTATCCGTCACCACAGGAGGATTTCCTGTAACAGTACTATCAACCGGATTGGTTGCCGGAGTTGTTTTTAATTTGTTGTTATTTACACTAAAAGTATTTGGACTGCTATTGCCATCATTCCCCCCAATTGGTTTCGCTTCCCTGTTCATCGCCTGCACATTCCATATAAAGTCGCAGAGGTACGGAGGGATACATGGTCCGGATATTAAATTGCTGATAATAGTTTGAGTAAGGTTGTCAACATCTTTGGTAATGATGGGTTGGTTTCCTTTCATTGCCTGCACACCATTTTGTCCCTGCATCAATTGCCAAACCTTTACCCGGTAGGTTACCGGTTCTTGTGGTCTGGGAACAACGGTCGTCCATCTGAAGATTATTGGTTTCTTTGTATCTGCTTCACTAAGCGCAGTGCCATTGGCAGGTGTTATAGCTTGCGGTGGCTGATAGTTTTGCTGGTCTTTTGCCCTTATCGAAAATGTTTTGCATTTTTCTTCACTTAAGGGTGCAGGGCCGGCAAGTCCATAACCAAAATATTGTACACAGATTTCGTATTCACCAGGCGGCAATACACAGTCCTGTCCTAATAATGAAACAGCATTACTGCCGCTCCAAACTTTATTAACTGAATTGAAATTTGCCGCAGGCGCCGAATTACCGGTATAAGTACCGCAAATTTTGGCTCCTCCTTTTTTAATGGTCACTACTATTTTACTTTCGGTTACACGGCTATCTATTTTTCCATTAGTGAGCCTGGTAACAGCCGTAATGGTAAGCATTGAGGCACCAGTTCCCCAATTGGCTGTATTGGCATCGGGGTTGGCCGGCAACGAAATGATGATACCAGTAACTGGGTAAGATTGTGCAAACAATTGTACCGAAACCACCAGTAATATAAGTGTGAGATTTTTTTTCATAAACAATAAATTTGTTAGTAAAGCCTTATTCTGCTTTTTGTGTAATGAATACACTTAGCGGTGATTGGCCCCCATCTGCCGTTAATGCCTTTATTGCATACACATTATCTTTACCCGTGTTCTTATCAATAAATGTTTTTGGACTTCTTTGGAAATACCAATTCCCTGATTTTTTGCCGAAAATATGGTATTATGATTGTAGCAGATGGTTTTAATTTCAATAGGGCCTGTTTCTGATGAAAATTTGCTTGCGTTAGAAACTAAATTCATTATGATATGCTTTAGTAGCGATGCATCCAGTAATACATCCGGGTTTCCTTCATGATGGTACCTGATTTTTTGCTGCTTTTTCAGGTTATTTTTTATTTCCCCTGCTATTGCCATAATCAGTTCCTGAATATTAAATTCAGTAAGCCTTACCTGAATTTTACCCTCTTCAATTTTGCCCACACTCAATAAATCATTCAGAATATCCGTAAGCATATTTACAGACGAAACAATACGCTGCAGGTGTTTCTCCCGTTTGGGCTGGTCATCGGCAGTTGTATATTTCTCTATTAAATAAGCTGATGAAAGCACCGTACTAAGTGGGGTACGAAATTCATGCGAAGCCATAGAAACAAATCTTGACTTTAATTCACTCAGCTCTTTT
>JANOTW010000829.1:0-2565 GCA_031416575.1 Ferruginibacter sp. | reverse complement strand
GCCAAACCGTTTGTGGGATGTTATTGTTGACCCGGCCCGTAAAATACGGGTAGGAAATAAATTATATTTTGGTGAAAATGACGAACTGGTAGCTGAAGTAATTGACAATACCACCAGCCGTGGGCGTACCATTCGTTTTTTATGGGACGGTACGGAAGAAGAGTTTAGGGTAATGCTGGATTTTATGGGTGAAACCCCTTTGCCAAAATATATTAAGCGCAAGCCCGACGAAGAGGACAAAGAACGTTACCAGACAGTATATGCAAAACATGAAGGCGCTGTCGCTGCTCCTACCGCTGGGTTACATTTCAGTAAAGAACTGATTAAAAGACTTGAAATTAAAGGTGTTCGTTTTGCCGAAGTTACCTTGCATACCGGGTTAGGTACTTTCAGGCCTATTGAGGTGGAAGATTTAAGCAAACATAAAATGGACGCAGAATACTATGCCATTGACGAAACAGCTTGCCAGATAGTGAATAAAGCCAAAGCGGATGGCAGAAGGATTTGCTCTGTGGGCACCACTACCATGAGAGCTATGGAATCATCTTTTACCGCACAAAAATTATTAAAGCCATCCGAAGGCTGGACGAACATGTTTATCCATCCACCTTATAATTTTTCTATTGCTGATGCGTTGGTTACTAATTTTCATTTACCCAAAACAAGTTTATTAATTATGACCTGTGCTTTCGCCGGTTATGATGTGGTGATGGAAGCCTACAAAAAAGCCATTAAAGATAAATATCGTTTCTTCAGTTATGGAGATGCCATGTTGGTAGTGTAGAACGTGCAAATTACCTGGATTAATATTTACACTCCCCGGAAATGGGGGGTTTTTTATTTGAGGCAGGCACGCCACGTTTTTAACGTTAAAGGGCCGAACAGGCCTTCTACCGGGAACTATACTGCGCAAGGTGTAAAAACCTGAGTCGTATGTAAATCGAACCTGCAGAAATGCTACTTCTATAAAACCCCATTTTTTTGTCCGGGCTGTGAAGCTATGTGGATCATCCTTGCATCGCCCTCTTGTACCTAATACCATTGGGGAACTTTAATTGCGTTTTAAATTAAACCTTAGGCTGTTTTGTTTTTTTATAGAACAAAACAAAATTGTGGCAGTGATACGGTGAGGACAACTGGGCAATTAAAATGTGCAAAAGCTTATTGGTTTTAACTGTTATTTTTGTTCGTTGTGACTTGATTACATTTTTCGACATTTGTTATCATGAAAACTGGCTTACTAAAGTATTAACTCTATTATTTAATCATGCAATTAAGCTATAAGCCCTTATATAAATTACTTTCAAAAAAAATGGCTGGTAAAAAATGGGCATGTATTATTCTGTTTATTGGATATTCAACTATTACATTGGCTCAAAATAAAACCGAGCAATATGACACCATTTCCAATATTCATATTTTGCAAGATGTGGTAGTATTGGCTTCCCGATTGTTGGAAAAACAACTTGCTGCGCCGGTTAGTGTATCTAAAATTAATAATGCCCAGATACTGCAATCCACTTCTCCAACCTTCTTTGACGCGATTGGAAATATGAAAGGGGTTCAAATGATTGTACCAGGTATGGGATTTAAAGTTTTAAATACAAGGGGTTTTTCCAATACCACGAATGTCCGGTTTGTACAATTGGTAGATAATATTGACAACCAGTCTCCACATATTGGCGCACCCATTTCCAATTCATTATGCCCGGGTAACCTGGATATTGATAATGTAGAAATAATTCAGGGGGTAGCATCAGCGCTATACGGAATGAATGCCACGAATGGGTTGGTTAATTTTACGACTAAAAACCCATTTACCTCTGAAGGTTTAAGCATACAACAACAAATTGGGGTTAATCATGTCAATGATCCCGATAATGTTTCTGCAAAATTGTTTAATGAAACTAGTATCCGTTGGGCTAAAGTATTATCCAGGAAATGGGCATTTAAAATTAATCTTGGATATATTAAGGGATATGATTGGATTGCTGATAATAAAAGCGACTTAAACCCGGCAGCATACCAAACTACCGGTTTATTGGGAATAGATAATCCTGCCTATGATGCTGTAAATGGCTATGGCAATGAGTCGTCAAACCGGAAAACGCTTAGTTTGGGAGGGAAAAATTATGTTGTTGCCCGTACTGGTTATTCAGAAAGGGAAGTAGCGGATTATAATTTACAAAACTGGAAGGGCGACATCTCTTTTTATTTTAAGCCTAATAGCAAATCCCTATTTTCTTATACCTATCGTTCGGCTTTTTTAAATAGTGTGTACCAAAGGTCGAACCGTTTTCGTTTAGAAGATTATTTGTTACAACAACACATACTTCAGTTTAAAAATTCCCTGGTACAACTTAGGGCATATATTAATTCTGAGAATACCGGAAATTCGTATAATCTGCGTTCCATGGCTGAGAATATTGATATTAGTTTCAAAAATAATGATCAATGGTATGCTGGTTACGCTAATTCATTTACTAATGCCGTAGCCTTAAATAGTAGTATTGCAACAGCCCATCACATAGCCCGTCAATTTGCTGATGATGGCAGGTTACAGCC
>JANOTW010000828.1:0-11809 GCA_031416575.1 Ferruginibacter sp. | reverse complement strand
TTCTGGACGTGGGAAAATATCCCCAATGGAATGCACCTAAGTGAGGAGTGCTGAAAATACGAAAGCCATCCCGTTTTAGAGATGGCCTTAGTAAGCATTATTATTTGATTATTGCTTAGGTTTGACTGTGCCTGGTTTAGCTGCCGGTACCGGAGCCTGTTCCTTGATACCCATTTTCTTTTTAACCAAAGGTAAAATGTCATCCGCCGGGGGGCTTACCAAAAGGCTCCCTGCTTCAAATATGTATGCGTAGCCGCTTTCTTTTGCCACTAATTTTATATTATCTACCGCCCTCTTTTGTATAGGTCCTAATAAAGCACCTTGTTTTTCCTGGATCATTTGTTGCATATTTTGTTGCCAACCCTGTACTTTTTGATATAATGCGATCATATCATTTCTTTTTAGTTCTTTGGTAGCCTTACTCATAGTGGCTGAATCCCTGTTGAATAAGCTGTCCAGTTCACCTAATTCCTTGTAGTACGAAGCTCCCTGTTGCTGAAGCGCTGTCTGGTACTCCTGTAATTCTGCATTGGCTTTTTCTGCCTCAGGCATGGAGCCAATCAACTCTTCGGTGCTGATAAAGCCGATTTTGGCCTGTGAAAACGCGGTTCCGGTTAATCCAATAATTGAAATACCAAACACGATTGCTACGATTAGATTTTTCATTGTTCTTTTTAAATGTTTACTTGTTTATAGTTTGTTTAATTAAAGCATTCGCTGCATGTAAATACCCGATTGTAATTTATTTAACACCCAAAAATTTCAGCACTTCATCGCTTCTGTCAAGTTTTGGGTCGGCAAATATAACGGTAATTCCTTCACTTTTATCCAAAATAAAATCATACGATCTTTCTATCGCTAATTTTTGAATTGCTACATAAACCTTATCCTGTATAGGTTTTATCAATTCCTGCCTTTTTTTGAACAAGTCGCCTTCAAATCCAAAGCGCCTTTTTTGAAGGTCCCTTACTTCTTTCTCCCGGTTGTACAGTTCATCTTCCCTTTTCTTTTTCAGTACATCTGCCAACATAACCAGTTCTGCATCATAATCTTTATACATCCTGTCGAGATCCGCCTGTTTTTTTTCAATTTCCTGCTGCCATTGATTACTAAACTGGTCCAGCTTAGTTTGTGATTCCTTGTATTCCGGCAATTTTTCAAGGATATATTTAGAATCAATTACAGCATACCGCTGTGCATTTGATATAACTGCAACCAGCAAAAAACAGGAAATAATAAATACTATTTTTTTCATCTTGATATTTTTTTACAAATAAACGGATAAATATTTATTCCGGCTCCTGGCCCATCATAAAGGTGAATTTATAGGCGCTTTTTAATGGCTCTCCGGGTTTTATCCTGTCAAAGCCTAACCCATAGTCAAACCCAAGTAACCCGAACATTGGTAAAAAGAAACGCATACCTAACCCTGCGGAACGCCGCAGTTTGAACGGATTGTAATCCTTGAACTTGTACCAGCCATTGGCGGCTTCAAAAAACGCCAGGCCATAGATGGTACTGCTTGGATTGGTACTAAACGGATAACGCAACTCAAGCGTGTATTTATTGAAAATGGTGAAAAATTCGGTAGGTGTTACATCTTCCGGGTTTATTTTGGGATTACTATTGCTATAAATGGGGTAACCCCGGTGTGCGATTATATCATATCCCAATAAAGCAAAGTTGTTATTCATACCCGCATCCCCCACCTGGAACCTTTCGAATGGGGATATCTCCCTGGCCTTGTCATATTTTCCAATAAATCCAAATTTAGCGGAAGCCTTTAATATGAATTGTTTGTTTTTTTCCGCACCCCGCGCTACCCCGATTGGTACATAATAATCCCCGGTAAAACGCCATTTATGAAATTCAGGAAATTTATATGGATTATCCCCGGGCTTTGTAATTCCTAAAGCGCTATAAGGCAAAGTAAACTGTCCACTCAATAAAAAGTTCGACCCGCCAGTGGGGAATATTGGATTACCCTGTGTTGAATTTCTTGCAATGGCCACTTTTAAACTCAGGTTGGTAGAAATTCCATCGCTGATACCTTTAAATATATTGGGATAATTCCTTAGCTTATATTGTTGTACGTTTAATGAAGTGATCATGGAAAAATAATCATCCGGCCATTTTAATTGTTTACCCAATGATATTCCCATTCCAATTATTTTAATATAGGAACTATCGCCACATGTTCTGCAAAACGCTCCAGTAAATTGGTTAAAGGCATTTGACTGTTTGGTATTATAATAACTAACCGTGAAGGAGTTTCTTTTTTTACCGCCCAGCCAGGGTTCAGTAAACGAGAAGTTGTAGGTTCTGTAAGCCCGTCCGTTTGACTGGATCCTCGCACTAAGTTTTTGCCCGCTACCGGATGGCAAGGGATCCCAGGTTTTTTTGTTGAAAATATTATTAATGGAAAAATTATTGAAAGTAATACCCAGCGTACCCGTTAAGCCAATACCCCCTCCGAAACCTGCTGATAATTCCAGTTGGTCATTTGATTTTTCTTCTACCTGCCAGGTAATATCCACGGTGCCATCTTCAGAATTAGGAACCACATTTGGATTTGTTTTTTCCGGGTTGAAAAAGCCCAGTTGCCCAAGTTCTCTTTGTGTACGGATTAAATCGGCACGGCTGAATTTTTCGCCTGGTACGGTTCTTAATTCACGACGGATAACATAGTCTTTTGTTTTATCATTCCCGCTTATTTCTATCCTGCCGATGGTGGCTTGCGGGCCTTCCTGCATGCGTATTTCAAAATCAATGGTATCGTTGTAAACGGCGGTTTCTACCGGATCTACCCTAAAGAAAAGGTATCCATCATCCATATACAGGCTTTGTATATCGCCACCTTCGGAAGATGGTATTTTGCCAAGGCGTTTATTCAATATTTCCAAATTGTAAATATCCCCTTTCCTGATACCCAGTATCACATTCAAAATAGAATCAGTGTATTTTGTGTGCCCCCTCCACAATATATTTCCAAAATGATACTTTCTACCCTCGTTCATTTTTATATGAAGGTCAATATTGCCTTTTGTATTATTAATGGCAGTGTCGGCAACAATTACGGCATCCCTAAAGCCCTGCGAATTATAGTAATCCAGTAAACTTACTTTGTCATCCTCATATTTTTTAGGATTGAATTTGGCCGAACTGAATAATTTAAAGCGAAAATAGGGGTCAATGAAATCTCTTGTTTTGGTGATAGACAGGTAATCCATTTCCCGCAAATATTGGTTAAAGCTCGGCCTTGTGCTGGTATCGCCATAAGGGTTAATGTTTGGTGGCGGATAAAGGGTAATCCTGGTTAGTTCCTTTGTACCCTTCATTTGCTTTTTCAATTTCAAGTCGCGGATATTATCGTTATCAGCGAAATTGACTGAATTCACTTTTACCTTATTGCCTTTATTGATGTTGAAAACCAAAGTAACCGCATTTACCATCGAAGGCGCTGGTTGTTCTTTTACATCAACCTGTACGTTCCTATATCCTTTATCCGAAAAGAATTTGTGAATGGCTTCAATAGCGCTCAATTTCATATTGTCAGTTACCACCCGGTCTTTAGACAGGCCTACTTTGGTTTCCAAATCATCTCTTTCACCCTTTTTTATACCGATAAATTTAAAATCCGCCAGCCTTGGCCGCTCGGTAATAGCTATTTCTATGTACAGGTCTTTCCCTTCCAGTTTGGTTAAAAATACCTCTACGTCAACTACCAGGTTTTGTTTCCACAATTTACTAATGGCTTTACTAAATGCATCCGACCCCGGAATCATGATCTTATCACCGATGGCCAAACCCGATATGGAGATGATTAAATTTTGATCAAACGCTTTGGCGCCCGTAACGGTGATGCCAGCTAAATTGTATTGTATGGGAGTTTTTGAATCAAAAATCTCCATTAACTGGGGGTTAACGGAAACAGGAATGGTATCGTTTTGGCTAAATGCGAACTGTGTACTTAAAACTGCGATAAATATCAATAAAAAGTTCGGGTAAATCCTCTGCATCAATTGGTTTTTTTTACGAGTGGCAATATACTTGCTATAATTAAAACTATTTGTTAAACAATCCTATACTATAACCTGTTCCTATGTAGAATGGAGCTATGAAATATGTTGAAATTGTTACTTATTCTTATTGGCTATCTTTTTCCGTTAATAGAATTTCAAATAGAAAAGCTGAAAATTTTATTTACAGTTATTTACTTTATTTACTTCCTAAACCTCTATACCCCTTCCTTTAATTGTTCCCCTGTTTTCCCAAATCTTCTTTCCCTGTTTTGAAAATCCATAATGGCCTCATATAAATTTTCTTTTCTAAAATCGGGCCAGCGTGTATTGGTGAAGTATAACTCTGCATAAGCAAGCTGGTATAATAAAAAATTACTGATACGGAATTCTCCACTGGTACGTATCATTAGCTCTGGGTCAGGAAATTCGCTGGTAGATAAATATTTCCGCAATGTATCCTGTGTTATACTTTCAGTGTCGAGCAGGCCAGCTTTTACATCCACAGCTATTTGTTTTACCGCATTCCCCAGTTCCCAACGGCTGCTATAGCTCAATGCCATTACGAGGTTTAGGCCGGTATTTACCGAAGTTTCATCCAGGGCCTCTTTCAATTCCCGCTGTGCGGTTGCAGGCAGCATATTCATATCACCAATTACATGAAGCCTGATATTATTTTTATTGAGGGTAGGAACTTCATTACGGATGGTGTCAACCAATAGTTCCATTAAGCCGCTAACTTCGTATGCGGGCCTGTCCCAGTTTTCCGTACTAAAGGCGTATAAAGTAAGATATTCAATACCCAATTCCGCACATCCTTCCACAATATTGCGAACACTTTCTACTCCATGCAGGTGTCCAAAAAGGCGGTCTTCCCCTTTTTCCTGGGCCCACCTTCCATTTCCATCCATAATAATGGCTATATGGCGGGGAAGCCTTTGCATGTTTATACTATCCTTTAAACTCATACTAACTGAAAATTATTGTCAGGGTGGACCTAACTTCGGGGGGCAAAAGTAATTAAAATTAGTTGGAATAAGCGTTTTGGGTAATTTCTAAAATCCGCAAGTAAAAAAGCCGATATGTTCATTTACTGTATTAATGTCTTCGATACAACTGCCGCCGCAAAGATGGCTGTAGTGAATGGCAAGCAGGCCATCGGATATACTGTATTCCTTTTTGGCGCCACGGCTTCCTAACTGCTCATCAATAAATGTATCAATGCCCTGTTCTTTATGCGCTTTAATACAAACTGAATGCCACCGAATGGATTGATTAATTGAGTGGATTGTTGTACTTTCATGTGTTATGTTTTGTGCAATCATCCGCCAACCGGCGGATGAATAAACAATAACGCTGCTAAACCCCTGAAACTTTTTTGTGGCGGGGGTTTTAGCTTTTTATCCTTTTTTTGCTTGCGGAATTAAGAATAAAGAAAATGGCAAACAATGTTGGTACTGAATTCAATTAAAATTGCTGAATACTTTACATTTGTTGAAACAACAAGAACCGTTAATGTCTATTTCCGTTTTTCTCTCACATCAATGGTTGAATTTTTGGCGGGGCAAAAAAAACGGCTTATGAGGAAATGGTGGAATATTTTAAAGTATGATAACAGCCTGTTAAGTCTGAAAATCTAAAATTTGGTATTTGTTTTCATTTTAAAAGAAATGCCTATATTTGCGACTTAATTTAATACAATACAATTTTAAAATGGACAAAACACTAGGCACCGTTAAGTTTTTCAATTCTGAAAAAGGATTCGGATTTATCAAGCATGATGATTCAAACAAAGAAACTTTCGTACATGTTAGCGGATTAATCAACGACATTAAAGAAGGCGACCGTGTAGAATTTGACCTGCAGGAAGGTAAAAAAGGTATGAATGCCGTTAATGTTAAACTGATCTAATATATTATTGATCTTTCTTAATAAAAGGTATTGGGCTGCTAATTTTTTAGCAGCCCTTTTTTTGACCTCACCTTCACCCTCCCGAAGGGCCGGGACAGGCTCTCTCCAAAGCAGATGGAAGCTGGTCCCCTTATCTACAAAGAGTTTTAATGAATTTTATATTTTATATCCGGACAGCAATGTTTCTTTTTGTTAAAGTCACATAAATATAAACTTACATTCAACCTATTGGCTTTAAATTTGTTTGAAAAACTTAAAATTATAAAAAAATGAAATTTACAAAACCATTCGCTTTACTGTTAGCTGCTGTTTGCCTGTTTGATTTAACTGCATCTGCACAAATCTCATCAGGTAAATTATTACTGGCCAAGGGCCAAAAAATACAGATTGACAACAATATCAAATCAGTAATTAACCAGGAAATGATGGGCCAGGCTGTTGAAATTACCATTGATGCCAATATGATCCACCAGGTAGAAGTGAAAGACAAAAAGACCAACTCCTATTTAGTTTCTTCTACCCTTACCAAACTATCCACCAATGGAAGTGCAATGGGCCAGGAAATGAAATTTGATTCTGACAAAAAAGAAGACCTGGAAAGCGAAACAGGGAAGGCGCTAAAAGATCAACTGAATGTTAGTAAGGAAGTGGAATTGAATGAAAATGCAAATGTTATTAACGGAGTTAAAAAAGATTCGAAAGCATCACCTGGTGGCCAGTTGATGGATATGGTAAATAATGTTACCGGTGGCGGCAGTGATGAAAGTAATGGAGCGAATGCCGCTTTTGAGGTGATCCCTTCAGGAAAAAAAGCAGGTGATAGCTGGTCTGACTCTTCCATAACCGATGAAATAAAAACATACAGGAATTACACCATCAAAGCCGTTAATGGAAATAATGCTACCGTATTGCTTACCGGCAAACAGATTACTAAAAAGAAGGTAGAACAACAGGGTATGGAAATAAATGTAAGTATGGAAGGAAAATTATCCGGAGAAGGGATTGTTGATATGAATACCGGTTTAGTAAAACAGAAAACTACTATAATGGATGGAACCGGAAGTGCGGAAGTAATGGGGCAAAGCATACCTGTTACTACAAAAGTAACTACCACAACTACCGTAAAAACGATTTAATATTTTAAAATAAACACTTAAAGCGCTGTTCAAATTGAACAGCGCTTTTTTAATGGCTTTTAGATTTTTCTTTCAATTTCAGAACTCATTTAATTCAAGTGTACATGGTTGTCAATGCAAGCCGACTGATATTTTTCTACAAACAACGTGGGTAAAGTTCCCCAATGGTATTCAGTACACGAGGGCGACGCAACGATGATGCCATGAAATACTTCTGCCCGGACAACAAAAAAATTATGGAAGTACCCCTATAGGCCATGCTATCGGAATAGGCTCCACGCTACCCGGCGGGACAGGGGGAAGGCAATTATTTTGATTCCAATAAAACTTCCTGTTGGGGATAAGTGACGGAATTATTGGGGTAGGAATTTTTTACCTTATTGCGGTAGTTTTTAAACATGCTCATCCAGCGTAATTTTAAAACACCTAATATGCCTTCTTTTACGATGCCCTTGTTCATTTTGCTATCGCCCAACTGGCGGTCTATAAATGTAATAGGCACTTCGGCGATTTTAAAACCTAATTTCCAGGAGGCGAATTTCATTTCTATCTGGAATGCATACCCTACAAAAGTTATTTTTGATAAATTGATGGTTTCTAAAACTTCCCTGCGGTAGCAAACAAAGCCGGCGGTAGGGTCACGTACTGGCATCCAGGTTATTATCCTTGTATATAGGGAGGCGCCTTTTGATAATACAATACGATTGGTGGGCCAGTTTTCAACGGCCCCTCCTTTTACATACCTTGAACCTACCGCTACACCTGCTCCATTTTTACAAGCTAAATATAGGCTTTGAAGATCCTTTGGATTGTGAGAAAAATCGGCATCCATTTCAAAAATGAACTGGTACCCTTTTTCCAATGCCCAGCGAAACCCATGAATATAGGCAGTGCCTAACCCTAACTTGCCCCTGCGTTCTTCCAAAAATAATAGCTGGGGATATTTGTTGATCAATGATTTTACCACATCAGCCGTGCCATCCGGAGAACCATCATCAATGATTAAAACATGATAATTTTGGTGCAGGCCCATAACGGCGGAAATTATATTTCCGATGTTCTCTTTTTCGTTATAAGTTGGTATGATAACTAATTTTTCCAAGAATTATATTGAGGCTATTTTAACGAATTTACAAATAGTACCGTAAATCAGTATTAACAAATTTAACACCGCCCTGATTTAGTTATTTTTTAACAGGGTACGATTTAAAATCTCTGTAAGTTTTTGCTTGGTATGGAGGGGGAAATCACCCCTCATCATCCAGTCGTAATACTGTGGCTCAGCCTTTAACACATCTACCACCGGCCTGCCTTTATGCTTACCGAAATTGAATACTTCCACGCCCTTATCATCAAACAAAAAACGGCGGGCGTAATCCACTACCTTATCCTCTCCGATGGTTCCAAGAATAGAATCAATGGAATTACCCAACTGTGGATAGCGGTTTATTTGCGACAATAAAACATCAATGGTTGCGCTTACATCCGCCTCGGCGCTATGCGCATTCATCAATTCTTTTTCACAATAAAATTTGTATGCAGCCGTGAGGGTACGGGGTTCCATGGTATAAAAAACATGTTGCACATCTACCATTCTGCGGGTGCTTAGGTCCACATCCATGCCGGCACGTAAAAATTCTTCCATTAAAATGGGAATATCAAAACGGTTGCTGTTGTAACCTCCCATATCACAATTCTCTATAAATTGTTTTAGCTCATTACCACACTGCTTAAATGTTGGCGCGTCTTTTACCATTGCATCGGTAATGCCATGTATCTCTGTAGATTGGGGTGGAATGGGTATGCCGGGATTTATAAGTTTTCTTTTTACCTGCCTGGTTCCGTCGGGCAACATTTTTATCATCGCTACTTCTACGATCCTGTCTGTAGAAAGATTTACACCGGTAGTCTCTAAATCAAAAAAAGCAATTGGACGGGTTAATAGTAAGGACATTTGTAGATTTTGTTTTAATGGTATTGTTATTATATCTGGCTTAAATATTTATTATTAATTATATACTAAATTCCTGTAAAAACAGTTTATATAAATGTGTTTTACAAACATACCCGGCATTATTTAGCTGCAGCAATGGTTAGCAAGGTAACTTTTAATACTGAAATTGTTATCATTTACGCCCCAAAGTAAAGGTTATGTATATTTGCAAAGCAAAAATAGAAATACATTCAAATAAAACCCAGCATTATGAAAAAGATTTTATTATTTGCAATCATGATCACCACCGGGATAATCATATTGTCTTCCTGCGGAGCAAGCAGAAAAGGCACGGGCTGTCCGATGACAGAAGGGATAATACATTAAAAACAAGGATTTTAAAATGAATTGGATAGAAATAACAACAGCATTACAATTGGCTGACATTAAAGAGCAGTCAAAGAATAAGCCCCAGTTAATCTTTAAACATAGCACAAGGTGCTCCATCAGCGGCGTTGCTAAAAATCGTTTGGAAAGAAGTACCCCTCCCAAAAATATTGATTGTTATTTTCTTGACCTGATAAGGAATAGGGACATTTCCCACAAAATAGCCGAAGATTTTTCCGTATTTCATGAATCACCCCAGGTGCTTTTGATTAAAAACGGCGAATGCGTTTATGATGAAAGCCACTCAGGCATCAACATGAATGACATTGTAGAACAGGCGGCGGCGCTTTAGGCAGTTTGGGTTTATTTTTGGTTACAGACATTTGTTTTTCAATTAAGCATCGTTGTGTCATCGTAATCCCGAGTAAGGTTGGTGTGCTGCATCGGAACTCCCTTCTACTGCATACCATTGGGGAACTTTTTCTCCGTAGTATGTAGAAAAACGTAAGGTTTATATTGACACGTAGGATGTGGGCAAAAATTACACTCATCCTATACCTGCCCTTCTGGCGATACAGGCACCACTTTACAACCCCAACAAAAACGACTTCAACAAATCCCCATCCGCATTTATTTTCGTGCTCTTCTTTACCAATTGCAACTGTTGCCGAATTGCTTCAGGTATGGGTACGGCTTCACCAATCACCGGTTCTACCACATCATAAAACTTTACAGGATGCGCCGTCTCCAATACAATGCCTTTTTGATTTGGATGCTTTTGTAAATAATTCTGCAATGCAAGGAACCCAACCGCTCCATGAGGGTCCAATAAATATTGATTGTCTTGATAAACTGATAGTAAAATAGCCCTTGTCCCAGCATCTGAAATGCTACAACTGGTCAATACATTTTGCAGGTCTTTAAACTGGTGATGAAATATTTCGAGTATGCGGATAAAATTGCTGGGATTGCCTACATCCATAGCATTTGAGATAGTGGCCACAGCTTTTTTAGGTTCATATTTTTCCGTTAGCATAAAGGAAGGCACAACATCATTCGCATTGCAGGCCGCAATAAAATGCTGAACCGGCAAGCCGGAAATATGGGCCAGGATGCCTGCGCAAATATTACCGAAATTCCCGCTGGGCACGGAGATCACCGGTGGATTATTTTTATTGTCCCATTGCTTGTAAGCAAAGAAATAATACAACTGCTGAGGTAACCATCGGGCTATATTGATAGAGTTAGCCGAAGTGAGCATTAATTTTTCGTTGAGCGCATCATCCGTAAATGCCTGCTTTACCATTTGCTGGCAATCATCAAAGGTACCTTTCACTTCCAGTGCATGAATATTTCTGCCCAGGGTGGTCAACTGCTTTTCCTGCACCGAACTTACTTTACCTGAAGGGTACAATATCACCACTTCTATCCCGTCCACATCATAAAAGCCATTGGCAACGGCGCCACCGGTATCACCCGATGTTGCCACCAACACGGTTACCTTTTGCTTTTGCTCTTTTACAAAATAACCCAGGCAGCGGCTCATAAACCTGGCGCCCACATCTTTAAAAGCCAGGGTAGGCCCGTGATACAATTCCAATGAAAAAATATTCTCCGTTACTTTTACCAGGGGTATATCGAAGTTGATGGTTTCAGCCACAATCCTCCGCAACTCTTCTTCAGGAATCGTATCGCCTACATAAGGCTGCATCACCTGGTAAGCAATTTCTTCGTTTGAATACCGGGTAATATTATCAATCAGTTCTTTTGAAACTTCAGGTATGCGTTCCGGGAAGTACAAACCTTTATCAGGAGCCTGTCCATTGATAGTAGCCTGTTTAAAGTCCACTTCCGGTGATTGATGATTGGTACTGAAATAATTCATATTAATTGATAATTGGATAATTGATAATTGATAATTTTTTTTAAGTCGAAACTTTTTATACATCCCAATAGGGTGCCGTAGTCAATATACTTAATCAATGTAGCTTAACCAATATTTTTTGGGGTACGAACTTTTGTTTTTCAATTAAGCATCGTTGTGTCATGTTAATCCCGATTTTTCATCGGGACTTGTACGTCATGCCATTGGGGACCTTTAATTGCGTTGTATGATTTCACTGAAAACCATTGATTAATAATTGATACGGAAGATCCTTCATTCTTCAATCCTTCATTCTTTTTTTTTAAATTTTAATTATTATAATGTACAAGGGATAAAAACGTGAGGAAAAATTTTTGTCCAGGCAGTGAAACAATGAGCACCATCGTTGCATCGCCCTTCTATACAACCATTCCTTTTTTTGTCCGGGCTAAGAAGCCAAGTGGAGCATCGTTGCATCGCCCTCTTGTACTGAATACCATTGGGGAGCATTAATTGCGTTTTATGTTCGACGCATCAAATTCCTCCGTCCCGTAGGGAC
>JANOTW010000827.1:0-2164 GCA_031416575.1 Ferruginibacter sp. | reverse complement strand
TTTATTATCATGAAAAAAAAGTCCATTGATTTCTTAAAATGCTCATGGGGTATATACCTGCTGGTCGCCGTATTATACATGAGTTTATTACAAGCCTGTTCCGGGGTTAAATCAGCGGCGTCAGCAAATAAGGGCCTGCGTGTTTTAATTGTCGGCGGAGGTTCCTCGCATGATTTCAATCGCTGGTTTAATACGGAAGATTCTAAAACACTAAGCAGGGATGGATTGGCCAATGTAACCTACACCAGCAATACCGACTTGATTAGTTATTATTTGCCCAACATGGATGTACTTTATTTAAGCAATAACCAGCCAATAAAAGATGTAAATGTCAGGCAGGGAATATTTGAATTTGCAAATGCCGGCAAGGGATTAATTCTTGGCCACCCTGCACTATGGTATAATTGGAAAGACTGGCCGGAGTATAATCTTCAATTGGTAAGCGGCGGGTCCCGGGGGCATGACCGCTATGGCGATTTTCAGGTAGATGTGGTTAATACCAATCATCCTGTTACAAAAAATGTACAGCAACGCTTTACAATAAAAGACGAACGTTATTATTATCTTCCGGATGCGGCAGGGCCAGGCATAGAAATTTTGGCCAATAATAGTGTGGCAGTGTCTGATAAAATTTATCCGTCTGTATTCGTTGTAAAACATCCCAAGGCTCGTATAGTGGGCATCGCATTAGGACATGATGCCGCTTCTCACGAGTTGCCGGAATATCAAATGCTTTTACGCAATGCTGTTAAGTGGGTTTCAAAAAAATAAAAAAATTTGGCATATTAATTAAATCTTGTAACATAAACCAACCAATGTATGAGCGACAAAAAAATCACGGTAGTAATTGTAGGGATGGGATTTGGAAAAGAATTTATTCCCATCTACCAGCGTCATCCAAACATTAAGGCAGTAGGTATTTGCACCCGTAATCAGGATACCATTGATGAACTGGTGGCAAAATTCAACCTGGATAAAAACCTTTGTTTTACAAATTTTGAAGACATTCCCGGCAGGGCCGACGTTGATGCCATTCATATTGTAACACCTGTACCCGAACATGCAAAAATGACGTTGGCTTCACTTAATGCCAACAAGCATACAGCTTGTACCATACCTATGGCCATGACCGTTGAAGATTGTAAAGCAATTGTAGAGGCAAAGCGCAGGGCGAATAAAGTGTACATGATGATGGAAACAGCTTTATACACCCGTGAGTTTTTATATGGCTTGAAACTGGCTGAAAGCGGAGAGCTTGGACGCATACAATTTGTAAGGGGATCACATATACAGGATATGAGTATGGAAGGCTGGGGCGAATACTGGAAGGGTTTTCCACCGATGCTGAATGGCACGCATGCTATCTCTCCATTATTACGCATCAATAACACCAAAGCGGAAACAGTAGTATGTCACGGTTCAGGAAGATTAAGCGAAGGCCTGACAAAGCGATATGGTTCTCCTTTTGCCGTGGAAACAGCGACATTCACATTAAAGAACTCTGATGTGATTGCTGAAGCAACGCGGTCTTTGTTTGATGTAGTAAGGCAGTATAGGGAAAGCTATGATGTATATGGTACCAAGATGTCTTTTGAATGGGAGCAATTGCAGGATGAAAGCCATGTAATTTTTGATGGAGGGGAAAATGCGAAACGAATTGATGTGCCCGACACGGATGACATGCTTATTCCTGAAATAGCCCATTTTACAAAAAGGGAAAAAATTGACGATCCTAATCACGTTTCATTTTTACAGGGAGCTGGCCATGGAGGGTCGCATCCGCACCTGGTGCAGGAGTTTGTAGCCGCTATTATCGAAGGCCGTAATTCCGCGGTGGATGCTGATGTTGCCGCCAATTACACTTGTGCAGGTATCTGTGCGCATGAATCGGCGATGAATAACGGGAAGCGGATTAATGTCCCGGATTTTGAATAAGTAAATCGTGCTATAAATAAGGGTGCATCCCAAATTGTAGCTGGCTGGTGGGAGACACCAGCCAGGGCAAACAGTCCGCTGAGGCGGATGTCCTCACCAATGCTATTAAAATAAGGCATAATTATTTGATAACCAATTAATTAAGTTGTATATTTGGTCATCAAATAAAACCAACTAAATATGATCATGAAGTTTACCACCTTCCCCGGGGGGTTCCACACCGGAACTC
>JANOTW010000826.1:0-3291 GCA_031416575.1 Ferruginibacter sp. | reverse complement strand
ATGATTAATCCAAAAATCCTACTCTCCAAGGTTGCGCTAATTGGCGCAAGGGTGTAGGGAGGCCATTGTGCGTTAGCAATCCTTGTGCCCCGCCGGGTCTTTGCATAGCAATATTGGCAGTACAAAACCTGTTGGCTCTTTTTGTTGTAAGGCACAAGCATGCCAACGCACTTAACCTGCCCGACACGCTTGCGCCAATGGGGGGCCTTTATAGATATTGGTGTAAAGCAGGATGGCCTGGTGCATGTATCCGAAATTTCGCACACCTACATCACCGATCCCAACGAGGCGCTGAAGCTGAACCAAAAAGTAAATGTAAAAATACTGGAAGTAGATACCGCCCGCAAACGTATTGCATTATCCATAAAACAAACGCTGGAAGTACCTGCAAGAAAACAATATACGGGTAATCATCCCGCCGGCAGGCAAGGTGGTCAAAATTCCAATCAACCCAAAAAAAACATTGCCGAGTTACCTATGAAAGATGCGTTAGCGGCTTTGAAGCAGAAGTTTGGAAAGTAGTTTCCGGCAACTATTGCTTGCCTGTTCCTTTCATTTTATAAGCAGGTGTATTTTTGTCCGGGCAGAGGCGCACCGGTCAGCATCGTTGTGTCACTCCCTTTTACCGCATACCATTGGGGATCTTTAATTGCGTTATAAATTAAAAATACCAATTCATCTTTCAGGTTGTCCAACAAATAAAATTCACTGTTTTGTTCCTTGCGAAGTATTATGATCTCAAAACAGGAATATTGTAAAAATTCAGGTTTATGAAAGAGAAAATATTAACTATCCTTAAAGGTTAGTGGAATTTGAAAAGCTAAGAACAGATGTGCTGAATTACTTTGTTCAGTTATAAGGCAGTTTCAGAAAAGTGGACAGGAAATTAAAAAGGACAAAAAAAACCAGGACAGGATTTGATTTGGGCCCTGCGGCTACAGGATTGGGAGGAACTTTATTTTAATCAATGCCTATTGCTGATCAAAAGGCTGCGGGCAAAATTTTTACCTGGCGGAGTTAAAGCTGATACCGGTTACACATAAATAACTACAGGCACCCATCCTTTCTTCTTGTATCAATAATATATTGAATTTTCCATCCGGTATTTAGCCTTATAAGCTGAAAAGAGTTAACACCGCAATGGCTGAATTTTCCTTTGTAATAAAATTTATAGGGAGACCACAACATTGCCATTGGGCCATCTATTTTTACGGTTTCTATTACAATTTGTTCATCCGCCGCTCCTATAGTTTCTTTGCCAACAAAGTCAATAAACCCAGCGATTTTCTCCTCTATAATTTTTATAACACCTTTATCATCCTGAATTGTTTGAAATACAGCGCTTGGCGAAAAACAATTTTTAAGTAAACCGGTATCCGCTTTTTTCATGGCTTCAACTCAACAACCACCTTCTAAGCAGGTGGGTTGGAAGACAACGGGCAGAGCCCTTTTGAAACCAGCGAAGATTGACATATTTAGAAGTTTTTGTTTCAGGCATCAAGCCGATGCGATTAACGATCAATTCGTATATGAACTGAAAAAGTATATCCCAAGTCCTGAAATGGCGGAGCTGTACAAAATAGTATTACAGGAAGCCTGGCATAGTCAGACTGCCTATTATTTACTGGATGACAGGAAACAACTGCTAAAACAGGTTAAGGAGCTTGAAGATAAGCTGTCCTATATTCGTGACCTGCTATCATCGAAACAGATAGGGCCGGAATATTTCAGGGAAATGAAGACAGACTATAGCGGAAAGGTAGAAAAGCTGGAAGCAAAACTAAGCGGACTTTCTCATAGTGATGTAAACATCAAAGACTTGCTTGATAAAGGGATTGACATTCTTTTAAAACTGGATTACATCTATGAGACCGCAGATATAGACAAGAAACGGGAAGTCATTAGTTCGATGTTCCCTGGAAAATTGCATTATGAAAATAGTTCACTTCGAACTGGCAGAATAAATGAAGCTGTCAAATATATTTATACGATAGACAGCAATTTAGGCGGAAATAAAAAAGGACAAAACAGAAATAAATCCGTTTTGTCCCCTGTAGTCGGGATGACAAGATTCGAACTTGCGACCCCACGCCCCCCAGACGTGTGCGCTACCGGGCTGCGCTACATCCCGAATCCCAAAAACAATTAAACGTGTGCCCCGCAATCGGCGGGCTACATCCTGAAAATGTAAATATAATACAACGATATTATAAAAGGATTGCAAAAGTAAATGAAATTTTCAATTTTAAAAAGAACAACATATTGTAACTTAGCGCAACTTTTTAATTCATGAAGGTTTTACTCAAACAGGCCATTATCGTAAGCGCTTCTTCTCCTTTTAACGGACAGACAAAAGATATTTTTATTAAGGATGGTTTAATTACTTCTATTGCGGATAACATTACCGAAAATACAGATCAGGTAATACAACAGGATGGTTTGCATGTAAGTATTGGATGGATGGATACATTCGCACATTTTTGTGACCCGGGATTTGAATACCGGGAAACATTGGAAACCGGTACCAGGGCTGCTGCTGCCGGTGGTTTTACTGACATTATGATAATACCGAATACCAATCCGGTGATCCATACCAAGTCGCAGGTGGAATATATTGTACAAAAATCATCTTTAACTGGTGTTAAGGTTTATCCTATCGGTGCGGTTACCAAAAACGCTGAAGGAAAAGAGCTGGCTGAAATGTATGATATGGCGAATTCGGGGGCCATTGCATTTGGCGATGGGCTGAATGCGATACAGGATGGAGGGTTATTGCTGAAAGCGCTGCAATATGTAAAAGCCATTGAGGGTATCGTTATTCAAATACCCGATGACAAAAGCATCGGCGGCAGCGGTTTGATGAACGAAGGAATTATTTCGACCCAACTCGGATTGCCCGGCAAACCGGCAATGGCGGAAGAACTGATGGTTGCCAGGGATATAAAACTTACCCGGTATGCAGATAGCCAATTACATTTTACTGGTATTTCCTCCGCTAAAAGCCTGGAATATATTAGAAGGGCAAAGGATGCGGGCATAAAAATAAGCTGCTCTGTTACACCCTATCATTTATTTTTTTGTGATGAAGACCTGCAGCAATACGACACCAATTTAAAGGTGAACCCTCCGTTAAGGACTAATGAGGACAGGCGTTCCTTATTACAGGGTTTGCTGGATGGTAGCATAGACCTTATCGCATCTCATCACATTCCCCAGAACCATGATAACAAGGTTTGCGAATTTGAATATGCAAAAAATGGAATGATAGGTTTGGAAAGTTTATTTGGGGTG
>JANOTW010000825.1:0-3495 GCA_031416575.1 Ferruginibacter sp. | reverse complement strand
AATTCATATTGCAGGAAAAAGTTACCGGAGTATTGTTATACCAAAATTTCAAATAACGAATTACACGAATTGATCCTTGATGATAAATGAATAACAATCATTGCTTTTCCTGATATTTATTTACCAAACAAACTTTAAACTTTTTATACCTTATGTACTTTATATACTTTTTTTACCTTACATACCCTCATTAAATTTGTAACCGCTTATTCCTTATTCAATGTAAATTTGCAGCCACGCTGAATTAAAGCCGGCATTACCGCGATACATGAAGAAGTTTTTTAGAATATTCAAGTACATACATATCCCGAAAAGTAAACTGGCGCTCTATCTTTTATATACCATCCTGGCTACCATATTCTCATTGTTTTCTATTGCGTTGCTGGCTCCTTTTATGAACCTGATTTTTTCTACGGACAATATTGGTGTACCCTCACAGATCAATTCACTCGGCTCATTTAAAAAATATTTTCAGGCTTTAGTGGAAAATAAACCAAAAGTGTATGTGTTGGGTGTGGTTTGTATTGTAATAGTGGTGGCCACTTTCCTAAAGAATCTTTTTCTTTTTTTATCCTATTCCTTATCAACCCCTGTAAGAAGCGACATCTTATCAAGTTTTCGGATCAGGCTCTATAAAAAGACCCTTGAGTTACCGATAAGCTTTTTTACCGAACAAAAAAAGGGTGATATCATGAGCAGGTTCCTGGGTGATATTGGTGAAATAAATTCTTCCATACTGATGGCATTGGAAGGATTGATAAAAGATCCGCTTACTATAATCGCCTCGCTCATTTATATGGTATATATCAGCCCCCAGCTTTCCTTTTTGTTATTTATTTTATTACCACTTACCGCTTTTGTTATTGGCCGCATCAGTAAAAAGCTAAAGTATCAGTCAAAAACCTATTCAGAGGTTACCGGGCAAAATTTATCGCATATTGAAGAAACGCTTGGAGGAATTAAAGTGATAAAAGCTTTTACCGCTGAAACAAGGATGATGCATAAATTCAGGAAAACAAATGACAAATTATTTGTCCTCTTAAACACTATTACTTTACGCCGTGATCTTGCAAGCCCATTAACAGAGGTTTTAGGAATGATGGTAATTTCTATTATTTTATACATCGGGGGCAGGCTGGTTTTGAGTAATAACGGCCATATGTCAAGTGGTGACCTTATCTCTTTCATCGTAGTTTTTGCCATGATGATCCAACCAGCCAAAAATTTATCAACCGGTATTTCCAATATACAAAAAGGAATGGGCGCTATCGAGCGTATTGAAGAAATATTAGATGCCCCGGTTATTGTAGAAGAAATGCCGGCTGCATCACCTATGACAGGGTTTCATAAAAATATTGAGTTCAGGAATGTAAGTTTTTCTTACCAGGATAAAGTAATATTAAAAACCATCAGCCTCAATATTGAAAAAGGAAAAACCATAGCATTGGTGGGTTCATCCGGAGCTGGAAAATCAACCCTGGCCGACCTGTTGCCGCGATTTCATGATGTAGGGGCAGGTGAAATCTTAATAGATGGAATAAACATTAAAGACTACACCATCCATTCATTAAGAAAACAAATGAGTATTGTTACACAAGAGCCCATTTTATTCAATGACACCATCGCAGGAAATATCGCCCTGGGAAATATCAATGCTACCAAAGAAGAAATTATTCATGCGGCAATGATAGCCAATGCCCATCAATTCATCATGAACAAAGAGAAAGGCTATGACACCAATATCGGCGACAGGGGAATGAAACTAAGTGGTGGTGAGCGCCAGCGGGTAACCATTGCCAGGGCCGTATTACAAAACCCACCAATACTGATCTTGGACGAAGCAACTTCCTCCTTAGATACCGAAAGTGAAAGGCTGGTGCAGGATGCCATCATCAACCTCATGCAGGACAGGACCTCCCTGGTAATAGCCCACCGCCTCAGCACCATCCGCAATGCAGATGAAATTATTGTATTGCAAAAAGGAGAGATCATTGAAAGGGGCACCCACGGTTCATTGATAGAACAAAATGGATTTTATAGAAAGCTGGTAGAGATGCAGGAGATCAGTTAATTGATAACTATATTAATAAAGATTTTTTTTTGTTCACCAGCATTTGTTTTTCAATTAAGCATCGTTGTGTTATGTTAATCCCGATTTTTATCGGGACTCACTTGTACCACATACCTATGGTGAACTTTACCTGCGTTGTATTTAGAGAAACAAAATGTTCAATTCAAATACTCAATATTCCATAATCAATGTACAGGTGCAACTGTATTGCTTAACTAAATGTCATCCCCCTCCAGGCCTGCCCATGCCGGCACGTGATATAGGATGTGTCCGCTTATTCAGCACTTCGGGGCAATAAGTTCCGATACTTGAAAAGTCAGCTAATTTTTATAAGGTCTTCATAAAAAACTTTCTCCCGCCTTGCAATAAAAATACTTCTCCCGTATTATTCCAATAAAAAAGCAAAATCCCCTTTGAAACCAAATTAGATTCGTATTTTCAGCCATTAACTTAAAACTCCGCCCATGTTGGTGAAAACTTACGGCAGTGCCGTATATGGTGTAGAAGCAATTACCATTGCAGTGGAAGTAAATATTAATAACCAGGGCAAATCCGAAGCTATCATTGTGGGGCTTCCTGATGGTGCGGTTAAAGAAAGTTTACTCCGGGTAGAAAGCGCCATTAAAGACAATAATTTTTTCATGCCCCGTACCAGGCTCATCGTAAACCTGGCGCCTGCGGATATACGAAAAAGCGGCACCGCTTTCGACCTTCCTATTGCTATGGCAACATTGGGCGCCAGCGAACAACTTATTAATCCCGAAAAATTAACGGACTATGTAATAATGGGCGAACTAAGTTTAGACGGCGCCGTTAGGCCCATCAAAGGCGCCCTGCCCATAGCCATTCAGGCGAGGAAAGAAAATTTTAAAGGGCTGATTGTTCCTAAACAAAATGCCAGGGAAGCCGCCATGGTAAACAACCTGAACGTATATGGCGTTGGTCATTTAAATGATGTAATTAATTTTTTTAAAGATGAATCCACCTTGGAAAGGGTGATTGTAAATACAAGGGAGGAATTCGCTTTTGCACAAAGTGATTTTGAAATTGATTTCTGTGACGTAAAGGGCCAGGAAAATATAAAAAGGGCATTGGAAATAGCGGCGGCAGGTGGGCACAATGCGATATTGATAGGGCCGCCAGGAGCAGGAAAAACCATGCTGGCAAAGCGTTTGCCAACTATTTTGCCGCCCCTTTCCTTACAGGAAGCTTTGGAAACAACAAAGATCCACAGCGTGGCCGGCAAACTACCGGAGAACGCTACCCTCATCTCAAAAAGGCCCTACCGCAGCCCGCATCATACTATCAGCGATGTAGCGCTGGTAGGTGGCGGAGGCAATCCGCAACCAGGTGAAATTTCTTTGGCACATAACGGCGTATTATTCCTTGATGAATTGCCGGAGTTTAAACGTACCGTACTGGAA
>JANOTW010000824.1:0-5830 GCA_031416575.1 Ferruginibacter sp. | reverse complement strand
CTTTTGGCCTTTGTACCAGGCTATCGGGGCGCCGGTCGTTTTTAAATTATTTTTTTTAATGATGGCCGCCAGTTTTATTCCATATATCTCACCCAATTTCATACTAACTCTTTGTATGGTAGCCGCACTGTCTTTCATTGTAAGTACCATCCGTTTTACGGAAAGCGTATCACCTATGTTTATCACCGGCCCTCTTTTTGTTTCCACTTCAGGTTCTGTCGCCTTGGGTGTTTCTTTTTTTTGCTCTTCGGTTATTTTCTTTTCGGGCTGATTGTTATTGCATGCCATTGTAAACAGAAATATGGCAATTAATAGCCCATGCAATAAATAGTTGTTTTTTTTCATGAAAAATCAATTTCAGTTTAATATTAAAATGGTAAAATTAACAAATGCTTTATTATACACAAACAATTTAAACATTATGCATCAGGTTAACGCATGCCATTTAAAAGGGTGCATCCCAAATTGTCGCTACAGTTATCAGGAACGTGGTCGGTAGTACACCGGCCACGGCGGGCTTCCCTTGGCTGGTGTCCCACCATCCAGCGATCATTTGGGATGCACCATTTAAAACTAAGTTTTCCATAAATGGTAATTCTACAGTAGGTTTGCATCCCGAACTTTACAAAATATGTACACGATCACTTATAAATTTGAACAAAAAGGCCGCTTACCCATCACCCTTAATAATATAGAAGACGGACAATCCTTACTGGAAATAGCGTTAAAAAACGATATTGATTTACATCATAACTGTGGAGGTGTTTGTGCATGTAGTACCTGTCATTTGTATGTGGAGGCGGGAGATCATTTGCTGGAAGAATTATCCGATAAAGAAGAAGATTTTATTGACAGGGCCGTAAATCCCCGTATCAGTTCAAGACTTGGTTGCCAGTGCGTTTTACAGGATGGCGGCGGCGCTGTCATAGTCACGCTTCCTGATCAATCGCAATTTTTGGGAGAGTAACTTTAATGGCTCAATGACCCAATTGCCCAATTTGAAAATAGGGTGCCAATTGTGCAATTTTCAAATTTTCAAATTTTCAAATTAATTATTATGACTTTCGAACCACCTATCAACTGGAATGATTATGAAGACATCGCCATGAAACTATACGAACGTTTCGGGGATGAATTCAATGAGGGGAAAATCTATCGTATCCGGTTTACGGACTTACACAAATGGATAATGGAAATTCCAAAATTTGAAGGAAAACCGGACCAAAGCACCGAAGGCCATCTTGAAATGATACAAAGTACCTGGGTGTATGAATGGAGGGATAATCAGAAATAAAGTTGAAAAGTTGATTTGAGGGCCTGTTGAACATATTTATCAACCTGCCAACCTTTCAACTAACGAACTTGTCAACTGATCAACCTGCCAACCTATCAACTTTTCCCCATGAGCGTACTGCAACTTTTCAAGTCAATAAAAACTTTTGTATTTGATGTGGACGGCGTATTGGCTACTGATATCCTGGTGATTTTGCAAGGCGGCGAAATGGCCCGTAATATGAATAGTAAAGATGGGTACGCCCTTCAGCTTGCCGTTAAAAAGGGCTATGGGGTAGCAATCATATCAGGGGGCAGTTCCGAACCGGTACGTGAAAGATTAGAAAGGCTGGGTGTACAAAATGTATATTTAGGGATTCATGATAAAAAAGAAAAACTGCTTGAATATGTGCAGGAAAATAATTTGCAGTTGGAGGAGATACTGTATATGGGAGATGACATTCCGGATTATTTAGTGATGAATTTAGTAGGCTTACCCTGTTGTCCTGCTGATGCGGTACAGGAGATAAAACAAATATCAAAATACATTTCCCCGATAAGCGGTGGCAAAGGCTGCGGCAGGGATGTAATTGAAAAAGTGCTGAAGCTGAATGGGCATTGGGATATGGATACTACAGTGACTTCAAAATAATATGGTTGATTGTTGATAGTTGATAGTTGTTAGTTGTTGGTTGATAGTTGGTTGTTGATAGTTGGTGGTTGGTGGTTGGTGGTTGATAGTTGGTGGTTGATGGTTGGTGGTTGATAGTTGATGGTTGGTGGTTGATAGATCTTAGTGGCAATTTTTTAACTAACCCCCATTTAGTTACCATGTTTGAACATTACCAACAGTCATTTACGCTTTTTACAATGTATCAACTCCTCAGCTATCAACCATCAACTATCAACCAACAACCAACAACCAACAACCAACAACCAACAACCAACCATCAACCAACAACCAACCATCAACCATCAACCACCAACCACCAACCATCAACCATCAACCTTCAACCACCAACCAACCGAAACAGCAGCATGAAATTATTTTCCGCCTTTTTTCGTTTGATACGATGGCCCAATCTTGTTTTTATTGCGCTTACCCAATCTCTTTTTTTTTATTGCATTATCATTCCCTCATTACCCGATAGTTACTATCAGCAAAGCCATAAATTAACACCGCCACTTTTCTACTTGCTGGTTACCGCATCCGTGCTGATTGCAGCGGCAGGTTACATCATAAATGATTATTTTGATATCAACATTGACCTGGTAAATAAACCTGCGAAAATGGTGGTGCAGAAAATCATCAAGCGCCGCTGGGCTATTTTTTTTCATTTGGTTATTACGTTTGCCGGCCTTGCTTTAAGCGGGTATGTTTCATTAAAAACCAGCCTCGTTATTATTGTGGCTAATATTATTTGCGCATTACTGTTATGGGTATATTCCACTACGTTCAAGAAAAAATTATTATCCGGCAATATCATCATTTCGGGATTAACCGCCTGGACTGTGCTGGTATTATATTTTGCTACCAATACCACCCTCACTTTAACCCCCGGCCTTCCATCCGAAGTGGCTGCAGGTATGCACAGGATATATAAATTTGCGGCACTGTATGCGGGTTTTGCGTTTATCATTTCATTGATAAGGGAAGTGGTAAAAGATATTGAAGATATGGAAGGGGATGCCCGGTATAATTGTAAGACCATGCCGATAGTTTGGGGGATACCCGCCACTAAAGTATTTGTAGGCGTATGGCTGGCAGTGCTGATAGGGGCATTAATAGTTGTACAATTTTATGTTTTTCAAATTGGCTGGTGGCTCAATGCTTTATATGTATTGTTGCTGGTAATCATTCCACTTACCTGGATCCTGAAAAAATTTTACATTGCGCAAACAAACGCCCAGTATCATCACATCAGCAATATGATCAAATTTGTTATGCTAACCGGGATATGCTCTATGCTGTTCATAAAAATATATGCTTAGTAAATAACCTTCCGGTAGTTATCCATAAAAACAATTATAAATGAACGCAACGACAGCCCATCAAAGTGATGGTTCCGCGGTAAGATCCGGGGGCATTATTTTAGCTTCTCAATCACCCCGCCGCAAGCAATTATTGGAATGGGCGGAAGTGCCTTTTGAAATAATGGTAAAAGAGACGGATGAATCATATCCATTGAATTTATCTTTAGAAGATACTGCCATACACATCGCCCGCAATAAAGCATTGGCCATTCTAAAAGATAATCATTTAAAAAAGCCTGTTTTATCAGCAGATACAATTGTAGTGCTGGATGAAAAAGTTATTGGAAAACCAACCGGCAGGGAAGATGCCATTGCTATCCTATCCTCACTTTCCGGCAAAAAACACAGGGTGATCACCGGCGTGGTTATCCTGCACAATGAAAAGGAGATCGCATTTGCGGATGCAACCGAGGTAGAATTTCATGAACTTACAAAGGAGCAGATCGTTTATTATGTAGATAAATATAAGCCTTACGATAAGGCCGGCGCTTATGCCATACAGGAATGGATAGGTGTAGTAGGTATAAAATCGGTTTCGGGTGATTTTTATAATGTTATGGGGCTGCCGGTTAGCAGGGTGTTACAGGAAATGCAAAAGGCCGGGATATTGTGATATTTTATTGATGCCTGATGTATGATTTTATTGATGTATGATGTCTGATTTTATGATGCCTGATTTATTTTAAATTGTTACTTCATTATTTTTGTTGCGGCGCTCAAGTCATCAATGTCTAATTTAAACTAATGCTGTGTGAGCAATAAATTGGCGTATTACTTATTATACGATTTACAAAACACGAATTACACCAATCAAATACAATGCTTGTCTCGTAACTCCTCTACAACCATACTTTTTTTTTGTCCGGGCGAAGGAATTTCATGGCATTCCCGATAAAAATCGGGATTTCGCAATTCAGTTTTTTGTCCAAACTATATTTCATTTCTCAACATCGTTGCGTCGCCCTCTTGTACCGCATACCATTGGGGATCTTCCTCACGTTATAAATTAGCGGAACGTCAGCCGTTGTTAAATGGATATTCGTGTATCAAATTTCCAATCACTTTAATTCATTTTATACTTTACATATCACCAGTACCATTTATGGTGGTTATGATTTTGATATGGCGATGTATTTTTAAAATATTGAATGATTGAAATGGTTTTTGTAAATTAGTTGATTGTTCATAAATCAGACATCAAAAAATCAGACATCAGACATCAAAATCAGACATCGAAAAATCAGACATCAGACATTTAAACCTACCTTTTTATGACCGAGCGACTACTTCAATACATCTGGCAGCTTCAGAATTTTAACAGGAATGAACTGGTAACAGGAGATGGGGAAAGCCTGTCAATTATTTATCCCGGCAATATCAACAGCAACCAGGGGCCCGATTTTTTGGATGCGAAGATTAAAGTTGGCGATACAATATGGGCGGGTAATATAGAACTGCATCTCCAGTCTTCCGACTGGAACAATCATAAACACGGCAATGATAAAAACTACCGGAATGTAATACTGCATGTAGTTTGGCAGGATGATACGGACCTGCAACTTCCCTTTCCCGTTCTTGAATTACAAAGCAAGGTTTCCAAAATACTGTTGGCAAGGTTTGATGAATTAATGAATGCGAAATCTTTTATTCCCTGCGAAACAATGATTCAAAAAGTAGCACCAATTATATGGGTTGCCTGGAAAGAAAGGCTATTGGTGGAGCGGATGCAAAAAAAAGCAGCCATCATTCTGGAATACCTTGAAAATAATAACAACCACTGGGAAGAAACCTTTTGGTGGCTGATCGCAAGAAATTTTGGTATAACAGTAAACAGTGACGCATTCGAAAAACTGGCACGTTCATTACCTGTCAGTATTTTAGCGAAACATAAAAATCAGGTACATCAAACGGAAGCGCTTTTATTTGGCCAGGCCGGACTGCTCGAAAATGATTTTACGGAAGATTATCCGCAAATGTTACAAAAAGAATATCGTTTTTATAAAAAGAAATACCAATTACAACCGATACGAATCCCGCTGCATTTTTTAAGAATGCGCCCATCCAATTTTCCAACAGTAAGGCTGGCGCAACTGGCAATGTTGATATACAACAGCGTTCATTTATTTTCTATTGTAAAAGAAACCATCCTGTTAGCCGATGTAAAAAAACTATTGGCCGTTACGGCAAATGATTATTGGCACTACCATTATACATTTGATGAAGTAACTGTTTTCAGGGAGAAAAACCTGGGTATTCAAATGATCAATGCGATCATTATCAATACCATTGTACCCATACTTTTTGCTTATGGCCATCACCACAAAGAAAATATTTATAAAGAAAGGGCGCTGCTTTGGCTGGAACAAATAGCAGAAGAAAAGAACAGCATCACAAAAGGATTTACTTTATTGGGGATTGACAATAAGAACGCCTTTGATTCGCAGGCGCTCATTCAATTAAAAAATGAATACTGCAATCAAAAACGCTGTCTTGAATGTGCGGTGGGCAACAAATTGCTGAGGCC
>JANOTW010000823.1:0-7158 GCA_031416575.1 Ferruginibacter sp. | reverse complement strand
TCCCATCTTATGGATAGCGGCTCCTTTAACCGGTTTAATCATGCAGCCGGTCATCGGCTATATAAGTGATAAAACCTGGTCTCCCCGGTGGGGAAGAAGGAGGCCCTTCTTTTTGATTGGCGCCATACTGGCATCATTGGCCTTAATTTTTTTCCCGAATGTATGGGCTTTGTGGATGGCCGCGATCATGTTGTGGGTGCTGGATGCATCCATCAATATTTCGATGGAGCCTTTCAGGGCGTTTGTGGGTGATATGCTACCTGATGAACAACGTACCGCTGGCTTTGCGATGCAAAGTTTTTTTATTGGCATTGGCGCAGTGGTATCATCTGTTCTACCTTATTTATTGACTCAATTCGGCATTGCTAATGAAGCGGCGCCAGGCGTAATACCTGACTCGGTTAAAATTTCATTTTACATCGGTGCGGTTGTATTCTTTTTATCAGTTGCCTACACTGTTTTTACTACAAAAGAATATTCACCGGCAGCGCTAAAAAGTTTTGAATCAGCCGAACAGCAGCAGGTAGATCATTCAATAATTACAACGCCTGTTAAAACATTTTACGGCAAGGGGTTGATATGGTTGATAACAGGAGCGGTATTGAGCGGCTTGCTTTATTATTACAATGCAGTGCATACGGCCAGGCCGCTTGAAAAAGAGTTGTACGTATTAACGCTTGGCATTGCCAGCTTTGGTTTGGTACAATTAGTGGCCGGATTATTTTGGTCTGATAAAAAGAAAAATGGCCTGGTGGAAGTGGTGAATGATTTATACCTGATGCCAGATACGATGAAGCAATTGGCGGTAGTTCAATTTTTTACCTGGTTTGCCTTATTTGCCATGTGGATCTATGCTACACCCGGTTTAGCTCAAAACATTGCGAACACGACAGATACCTCATCAAAGGAATATAACGAAATAGGAAACTGGGTTGGCGTACTCTTTGGTTTTTATAATGGGTTCTCCGCTTTGTTCGCTTTTTTATTGCCGGTTCTGGCAAAGAAAACCTCCAGGCCGGTAACTCATTTAATTTGCCTGGTAGCCGGCGGGGCGGGTTTGATTTCTTTCTTCTTGTTTACGGATAAATATTTGCTGATCATAAGTATGGCGGGTATCGGCCTTGCATGGTCAAGTATATTATCCATGCCCTACTCCATGTTAAGCGCTACTTTGCCTTCTGATAAAATGGGTGTTTACATGGGTATATTCAACTTCTTTATTGTTATCCCTCAAATATTGGCAGCTACTTTATTAGGCTTTTTTACAAAACATATATTTCAGGGTAATGCCATTTACACCATTGTATTGGGTGGTTGTTTAATGATATTGGCCGCTATTTTAACGTTAAGGATAAAAGTAAAATAATTCGTATGAAAAAAGTTTTTATATTTTCCATTTTAGTGTTCTGCAACGCCTTATCGTATGCACAGCAAAGCGGTTATAAATGCTACCCCACCAACTGGTGGACCGGCATGAAGTGGAGCAAAGTGCAGGTAATGGTTCGCGGCGATGCGATTGCAAACGCGGGGATCAGTATCAGCTATCCGGGCGTGAAACTTGTGAAGGTTAACAAAGTGGAGAGCCCGAACTACCTGTTTATAGACCTAACGGTAGCGTCTGGCACCAAACCGGGCAAAGTAAAAATAATGGTGAACAAACCAACTAATCCCTTCACCATTGATTTTGAAATAAAAGCCAGGAGGGCGGGCAGGGGAAAGGATTTTGCCAGTGGCGTAAATTCAGGTGATTTCATGTACCTCATTATGCCCGACCGGTTTAGCAACGGTGACCCTTCCAACGATCGTATTGCCGGAATGAGGGACCAGTCGCTGAGCAGGGATACCGTGTTTAACCGCCATGGTGGCGATTTACAGGGCATCACTAACCATCTCGGTTATTTACAAACTTTAGGTGTTACAGCTTTATGGCTTAATCCCGTAATTGAAAATGATATGCCGGACCGTACCGAACATGGCTACGCATTTACCGATCATTATAAAATTGACCCACGTTTGGGTGGTGAAAAAGCATACCATCAACTGGTAGCCGCCACGCATGCGAAGGGCATGAAGATTATCCAGGATGCCGTTTACAATCATGTAGGCCTGTATCATTTTACGGTACAGGATCCGCCAATGAAAGAATGGCTGAACCAGTGGCCTGCCTACACCAATACAACTTTCAAGGAACAGGCATTGTTTGACCCTTATGCGGCAACGATAGAAAGAAAGAAAATGGCGGATGGTTGGTTTACCAGGCAGATGCCCGACTTGAACCACCACAACCCTTTTGTAGCTAATTTTTTAATTCAACACGCAATATGGACCGTAGAGGAATTTGGCATTGACGGATGGAGGATTGATACCTACGCCTACAACGACCTGGAATTCATGAACCGCTGCAACAAAGCTTTAATGGATGAATACCCGCAGTTGACCATGTTTGGTGAAACGTGGGTACATGGCGTTCCCAATCAAAGCTATTTTGTACAAAATAATTATAACCTGCCTTTTAAGAGTAACCTGCAGGCGGTTACGGATTTTCAAACCTTATGGGGCATTCAGGATGCAATGACAAAAGACTTTGGCTGGACAGATGGGGTAAACCGGTTATATACCACCCTTGCCCAGGATTTTGTTTACAAAGATCCAATGAGAAATGTGATCTTCCTCGATAACCATGATATGGCCAGGTTTTATTCCGTGGTTGGGGAAAATATGGATAAATACAAATCTTCATTAAGCTGGTTGCTTACCTGCAGGGGTATTCCTCAAATATATTATGGTGACGAACTGGCCACAACCGGATTTACAAGCCCCAATGATGGTTATGTAAGGCTCGATTTTCCAGGTGGGTTTCCGGGGGATAAGGAAAATAAATTCGAGTTGAGCGGAAGAACGGTAAAGGATCATGAGATATGGCGCCATATACAGGCATTGGCCAATTACCGAAAACTATCTTCGGCCATTACCACGGGTAAAATGATGCAGTATGTTCCGGAGGATGGCGTGTATGTTTACTTCAGGTATGATGCCAGGCAAACCGTAATGATAGTAATGAATACGGCAAAAACAGAGAAGATAATTTCATTTGAAAAATACGGGGAAAGAACCAATGGCTTTACGCAATACATGGATGTAATTACCAAAGAGAAAATGGGGATGAAAGATTTTACATTGGCGAGTTATAAGACGGTGGTGCTGGAGTTGGGGAGGTAGGGGCCGGCATGTTAGGAGCATTTATTTCATTCCCTGTTAAGCACCATATCCGCCGTGACAGAGAGGGATTCAAAAACGGGGTCTTAAAAATAACGTAATCTATAACGCAATTAAAGTTCCCCAATGGTATTAAGTACAAGAGGGCGATGCAACGATGTTGCTATGAAATACTACTGTCCGGACAACAAAAAAGATGGTTGTATAAAAAAATGTCACTACAATGTTGATGAATGAAATTTAGCCGCTAAAGAAAATTTCGAAATCCTGTTTAACTCTAAATATCTACAACAACGTATTCCAATAAAGTTGGTTTATATAGTTTTTAGTATCCTCATCCTGGTCACTTCCGTAATCTTTTATTTTTTCATCTAAAATGGCTTTTAATTCTTTGGAAGTATAATATTTTTTAGCGGTTATAGGCTTTACCGTATTTTCTTTACTATTGTTTACGGTAAGTTTAGAAGCTATCATAGAAGCATACAGGCGTGGAATGGTAACGCCCAGAATCATGCCTGGCAAGCCATTGATGGTACAAGGGCCGCCGCTAATGGTGATTTCATCTGTATAAAAAGCAAATACATATACACTGTCTAATATTTTACCAATGGCTTTGCGGCAGTTAAAACCAGCTATCAACCGGCTCTCGTTGGTTATTTTCCAATGTATGGTTGCAATACTATCTTTTAAATTTAAGATTGTACCCCACAAATTTGTTTGTATTTGGGTTTGGCCTGTGGTAAAATCATTGTACCATTCCTTTTCATCTTCGCCCCTGCGTAAAAATTCGGGTAATTTTGCTTTTTTTTCATCGTACCGGTCAAATTTATACACACTCTTATTATCCCCAAAAGTATAATTGTAATAGGCTGTTTTAAAATCAGGCATCAGGTCTTTTAATTGCTCGGACCAAGAGCTGTTGCCCATGGTTTTTTTTACATTGGTAATTACTTCAAATTCAATGGTGCCCTTATTTATAAATTGTTGGGCAGTGGCTTTTACAGTAAATACTATTATCACGATAAAAGAAAAGATTTTATATTTCATGCGGATTGTTTTTGTGGTTATTATTTTGCAGGCGCAGGTGCGGCCTGTTTGTTTTTAAAATTCCAGGTAAAGCCCAGCATCCAGTATTGCCGCAACCGTTCGTTCGTTGTTTCGGATAAAGTGTTGCTGTAAAAATTTCTTTGAATACTGGTGTTTTGATTTAGTATATCCTGTATGCTGAACCAGGCTGTGTATTCATCTTTTTTAAAGGTGCGCTGCAACCTGGCATTCCAAAGCTGGTTGTTTAAATTTGTTTGAAACTGCGGGGTTTTTTGCCGTACATAATAAGTGAAATCGCTTTTAAGCGACCACAGTTTTTTTAAGTAAACCGTTGCATCAATGCTGGTTTCGTTTGTGTTATATTTAATTACCGTGTTAAATTGCTGGGTGGAGTTGCTGTTGTAACTAAACCTGTTGGAGATATTTATCTCGTACTTCTTGTCTTTAAATTTAGAGAGGTAAAGTTGAAATCCGGCATTAAAATTTTTGGTAGTATTATTGGCGCCGTTTATTATTTCCGTGATGTGGTTATAACCTGCATTTGGGCTAAGGTAAACCCTGATATCCAGTTTTTTTATTTTAAAACCCAGGCCGGTATACAAATTAATATTGTAGTTACCGTCGGTATTTACCGGCTGGCTGATTGTTTTACCCGTGGTAGCATCTATGGTACGGCTGTTGGTAATTGCATTGCTGGTTTGCGAAAAATTAAGCGATTGACTAAAAGAAAAATCCTTCAAAAAATTATAGCTCCTATGAGAAAGGTTTAAGATATTGCGAAAGGCGGGCTTCAACAGGGGGTTGCCCAGGTATTGATTAAAGAAATCGTTGTTGTCCCTCAATAATTGTAACTGGTCAATGCGGGGCTGAATGGTATTTCCATTGTAAACGAGCCTAATATTGTGGTTGCTTTTATATGCGTAAGAAAAATTTGCGGCGGGAAAAAAATTGGTATATCTGCGCAGGTAATCCTGCTTGAATGTCTGGTCGGTTAAATTAAATTTTGTGATGCCGATGCCCGAACCAAAACTGTATTTTATTTTTTTATCATTGAAGCTGATCTTAAAACCGGGTTTGTTCACTGTAATTTTCTGATCAAATAAATTTGTGAGGCTATCCACCTTCTGATCATATTTTAAGGAGGTGGGTGAATAGGAATAAACCTTTTGATCATTGTTGCCATTGCTGGTACTTGTCTCGTAGTTTAATTCCAGCGAATACTTTTTGCTGAGTGGTTCCGTGTAAACCGCCTTTGCTAATAATTGTGTTGTGCCCTTTTCGTAATCCCTTTCCTGGTCAAATTTTTGGCTGGCGGTTATTATCCCATCCGTGTAAATTTCATTGTCCGATTGTAAAAAATTAATGCCATCGGTGTTTATTGAATTCCAGTTAGCGTTAATTGAAAATGTACGCCTCAACTTTTTAAATTTGTGCTTGAATAATAAGGTACCGTTGTAGGCCTGTTTATCCATATTGGTAGTCAGGTTTCTCCGGCTGGTATTTTTTAAGTTACCCGATCCGCCCGTGTTTACAGAGTTTCTGTACGACTGGCTTTCTGTATGATAGATACTTGTTTTGCCGGTAAATTTTATCGAATTGAAGGAATCTATCTTAACATCATATACCGCATTCAATTTAAATGCCTGTTTATTTACATGCACATTTTCTGTAGCATTATCGTTAAAAAAAGAATCAGCCACCTGTGTTTGCCTGAAAGTTTTGATGGTATTGCTGTAATCCTGAATATTATATTTGGGTGATATGGAAAGGGTTTGCTTATCGTTCCATTTATTGGAGTATTGAAAACCGACGTTATTGTTTTTAAAGAAGCCATTTTGGGTATTTACTTCCGGCTCATCATCACTGCTGCCCTGCCAGTTATAATTTATATTGCCATCTTCATCAGCACTTATGGAAAAGTTATCCTCTCCACCGCCAAATTTATCATTGTCCTGCCAGCTTAACCCATCCTGGCCCGTATTTCCATTTAAAAAATACCCCGCTAATTTTCTTTTGCCTTTAAACGAGCTCAGCAAAATATTGTTATTGTATCTGTCTTCAATATTCTTTTGCAAACCCCCGCCAACTTCTATCTTTCCAAAATAGCCATGCTTTCTATCGTCCTTTAATTTAAGGTTGATTGTTTTTTTTGTTTGGCCATCATCAATGCCGGTAAACTCCGCCTGGTCGCTTTTTTTATCATACACCTGTACTTCCTTAACGGCATCCGCCCGCAGGTTTTTTATGGCCATGCCGGGGTCGTCGCCAAAAAATTCTTCGCCGTCCACCAATACCTTTTCTACGTTTTCTCCCATGGCTTTTATTTTGCCGTCTTTATCCACCTGTATGCCTGGCAACTTTTTTAAAAGCTCTTCTACATTTGCATTGGCGCTTACCTTAAAACTATCAGCCGTAAAAATAGTAGTATCGCCCTTTATCCGCATGCTTGTTCCGCTTTTTACAATCAACTCCTGCAACAGTTTAACCTTTGATGTTAATGCAAGATTGTTTAACTGCATGCCGGTAACCGGAATATTAATACTATCTATCAAATCCGCAAAATAAGGATGGGTAACCAATAGAATATAGCTGCCCGGTTTAGTGTTTATCTCAAATTTCCCTTCATTATTGCTCCGTGTAAATTTGTACAGGATAGAATCCCCGCTGGTTAACAATGCCACCACGGCATTGCCGACATCCTTCTTGCCGGAGGTATCAATTATTTTTCCTGAAATTGTTTGTGCTAAAGTAATCGTGCTGAAAAGGAGCAGGGCTGTTGTGAACAGGAGTAGGGTTGGTTTCGGCATCGTAAAGGGGTTGGTATTATTTGTTTCGTAAAAGTTAATAAAAGTCTTCTAATATTTCGAAAATCCTTAAAGTGCAATCTTAAATTTA
>JANOTW010000822.1:0-2705 GCA_031416575.1 Ferruginibacter sp. | reverse complement strand
ATACCAACGGGTATTATCCAATGCTGCCCAAGCTATACAATTGTAATTAACATCAACATGACTCTTTTGAATGAATGGTTCGACCGAAGTATTCGGAAATTCATTTAGAACGACCATATTAAATGATATTGTTCTCCTGCGCCCAATTAATCCAATCGCTTCGCATTAATTCGACATCTCCAGCATGTTCGGGCGGAATAGGATTAACTCCTGTAATTTTATTTAGAGTAATGAACCAATGATTACTATTGTTTTGTAAATCTTCAATTAATAACGGAAGAAACTGTTCTCCTAATTGCAAAATTGTTAAATGTGCAGGATGATTCGCAGTTAAGAAAACGTTTGAGCTAAACTTTGTCTCTTCAAGCCAAAGATATTTTAGAGATTCAAAATATTTTTTTAGTGAGTTTTGATAAACATCTCTAAGATATGAACTCGTAGAAATGAAGTACTCAAAAGAAGCCTGTTTATTTACTTCAACAACTTCTGCTTCTTGTGTTACTGATTGAGAAGGTAATTGAAATAACTCTAATGTTGACATAACGGTTATTTAAAAAATTGTTTGCAATCTTCTGTCACCAAGTCTTCGAAAATTCTATTTTTTAGCAATCGAAGATTATTAAATCTATCTACTAAGTATTCATTTGCTTTCAGCCTTTCATCTTGAAAAACATCAATATCAATTATAAATGGCATTCGACCATTTTTTTCTTGCTCGAATGTTTGTGAAATTACAGCTTTACTTACACCATCTCCCGCTGGTATTTGCATCTGTAGAAAATATTTTTCAAATTTTTTAGGCAACGCTGCAGGTACAGGAGGTAGATATTTAATAAAGTTCTCAAATTCTTGATTCTCGACAGGTAAATCGATGCGATTAATATATCGCAGGCCAATTTGAGTAATTGCTAACGGCTTTGCAAAAGTTAGATACTTTTGAAGATGATTAAAGGCCGTAGAAGAAAAATCTTCCCAATTCGAATATGGTCTCAGCATATTAAAGCTATATCCATCTAATCTAAACTGTACTTTTCGATTCCCCTGTATATTGGAAAATATATAGCCTAAGAGGTTGGTAGTTTTGCCTATTTGGCCAGTTCCGCCACTATTACCTGCTATTCTAACATTTATGTTCTGGAGTTTGTTTGAAATCGGATATTCTTTTAATTCAGTTTTTGCGTACTGTTCAAAAGTTGAAGGGTTAATTATAATTGTATTACTAACTTTTACATCAAATACTGCTTCAACTATTGGTGCGTTGGCATATGTCATGTGGCGCTGTGAAATTTATGCAATATATAGATAAAATCGTATTTCGTTACTTTCCTGAAATTGAACGCTTGTCTGTTAAGAAATTGCAGCCAACTCTAATATTGCAGTATTACCCGACATTTCTAAAAATATAACTTCTTTATTTTAAAAACTTTAGTATTCGCTTTTTTGTATTGTGACATGCGGCAATACAACTCAACCTTTTTATATGATTGTATAAATGATCCTGATCTTACATCAATGACAGAACAAACAACTAAAGGAAATGACGCAGGTTAGTAACAGAATTTTAAATACAGATGACTACAAAAACAAACCCGGCTTATTTCGAAATAAGCCGGGTCTGTTGAAATTATTGAATAATAATTTTTTCCGTTCGATGAAAATCTTTGCCCGATACCCGGATAATATAAATGCCTTTTTGCAAAGCAGGAAGTGCAAGATTAAAATATCCTGTTGCGCCATTCATTTCTTTAGAAAGTAATTGTACACCATTGATACTGGTAACAATTATTCTTTCAACAGGCTGCCCGGAAATAATATTTACAAGACCATTTGTAATTGATGTAGGATAAATTTTTAATTCTTTTTTTGCATCAGCACCTATTCTGATTACAGGTGAATATTTGTGTGTGTGCTGTCTGCGAAATATCGATAAAGGGAGTTGCCAATAAATTGCTGACATTTCAAATCCGATGCCCGGGGTATTCTTTTTATCAATGTGCTGTATCTCAATTGTGAATTTGTGGAACATTATCTTTACAAAAATAGGTTTATCTAATTAGTGTGGAATTAAATCAACAAGAGCTATTATGAGCCAACTCTTAACAATAACAATTATTCAAACAAAACTTTATTGGGAAGATAAAAATGCTAACCTGCAAATGCTGGAACAAAAGATCAACAGCATAAAAGATAAAACAGAAATAGTTGTGTTGCCCGAAATGTTTAGCACCAGCTTTAGCATGAAACCTGAAACGCTGGCAGAAACGATGGAAGGTGAAACAGTATTATGGATGAAACGGATTGCCGCTAAACAAAAAATTATTCTGACCGGCAGTGTGATCATTGCAGATGCGGGTCATGCCGGTGCCATCTTACCTTATTCTGATGCGGGTCAGACGGGGAAAAACTCACTTAATTCTGATGCGGGTCAGACGGAGACCGTCAGACCCTGTTATTATAATCGTCTTATCTGGATGCTACCTAATGGTCAGTATGGTACTTATGATAAACGCCATCGCTTTGCATTTGCCGGTGAAGATGAACATTACACTGCAGGAACAAAAAGACTGATTGCATCTGCAAAAGGATGGAAAATAAATTTGCAGGTTTGTTATGATTTAAGGTTTCCGGTTTGGGCAAGACAAGCCCCCTCCCAACCTCCCCACAAGGGTGAGGAGCTGGCCAACACACAAGCCCCCGAATATGAT
>JANOTW010000821.1:0-2798 GCA_031416575.1 Ferruginibacter sp. | reverse complement strand
ACCGACCAGCCTTTTGTTTCCTTCCTTATCTTCTTTTGCCAACACCACGGCCTGGCGGACTGCTGCGCAATCCTGAAGCGCTGCCTCTATCTCCCCCAACTCAATGCGGTAACCCCTTATTTTTACCTGCTCATCTTTCCTGCCCAAAAACTCAATAGTCCCATTAGGTAACCAGCGGCCCAGGTCACCGGTCTTATACATCATTGAACCTTGTTCTTTACCAAATGGATTGCTAACAAATTTCTCCGCCGTTAATTCCGGGCGGTTCAAATATCCTCTTGATAAACCTGCGCCACTTAAACATATCTCCCCACTAACGCCTACCGGTACCAGTTGTTGATTTTCATCTAATATGTAAGCGCTGCGATTGTTTAACGGACGGCCAATTGGAATGGGTTGGCTGAACGCTGTTTCCTTAATGTTGTAAGTCAACGAGAAAGTGGTATTCTCGGTTGGGCCATATCCATTTATTATTTCTATAGCGGGATAAGTTTGCCTTAGCTTTTCAATATGATGTTCTGATAATTTTTCGCCACCTACCAAAATGGTTTCCAATTTTTCAAAAAGGGTGATATCGGCTTCTATCAGTTGATTGAACCAACTCGATGTAAACCACATCCGGTTGACCCCGCTATTATTTATTGCTGCTTTTAATAATTTATTATCCAGCAAGTTGTTTTCCGTACATAACACTAACCGTCCGCCATTCAACAGCATACCCCAATACTCCAGCGTGGTTGCATCAAAGGAAGATGAACCGGTGGATAGTAGAATATCTTTGCTGGTTAAAGAAACATAATCAACTCCTTTTACCAAACTCACCACATTGTTTTGTGCTACCATTACGCCCTTTGGCTTACCGGTAGAACCGGATGTGTAGATCACATAAGCAAGGCTGCGTGGATGAATATCCGCCTGCAAATTATCAACCGGCCCTTTGCTGATCAATGGCCAATCACTGTCTATTTCTACGATGCCAATGTTATTGTTAGCCGGTAATTTTTGACTGCTTTCCTTACTGCCTAATATTATCATTGCACCAACATCTTCCAGCATGAAGCTGATCCGTTCAGCGGGATATTGAGGATCAATGGGAACATAAGCACCGCCTGCTTTTAAAATGCCCAGGATCCCTATCAACATCCCGATACTTCGTTCAATGCAGACAGGCACCATCACCTCCTCTTTTACTCCCTTCATTTGCAAGTAACGGGCTAATTGATTGGAGCGTTCATTCAATTCCTTATAAGTCAATTGCTGCCCTTCAAATACCAGCGCAATATTGGCAGGATGTTTTTTCGCCTGTTCCTCAAACAAATCAATGATCGTTTTATCTTTTGGATAATCCACTTTGGTATCATTGAATTCAAACAGCAACTGGCGCTCTTCTAAATGGGTAAGCATCGGCAACAGCCCAATGCTTTGTTCCGGGGCTCTTGCCACTGCATTCAGCAACTCATTAAAATGACCCATCATTCTTTGGATGGTCGGCTCGTTATAAAGATCCGTGCAATATTCTACTGATACATGAAGCCCCTGAACGGTCTCCATTATATTAAAAGTCAGATCAAATTTTGAGGTATGGCGTGCTGATGTTCCCGTCCCCTCAACGGATAACCGCACTTCGCCCAAACGCAGGTCCCGTATCTCCGGTGTGTTCTGCAATACCAACATTACCTGAAACAAAGGGCTCCTGCTCATGTCCCTTTCTTTCACTGCCACTTCAACCACTTTCTCAAAGGGCACTTCCTGATAGTCATAAGCTTCCAGCGTAGTGGCCCGCACCTGTTGCAACAAATCTTTAAACGAATCATTACCATTCAACTCGCTTCGCAAAGCAAGCGTATTTATAAAAAAACCTATCAGCCCTTCCAGTTCCTGATGCTGCTGCCTGCCTGCTATCGGAGTGCCCACACAAATATCCTGCTGGCCACTGTAGCGATAGAGTAACACTTTAAGAGCCGCCAATAATGTCATGAATAATGTGGCTCCCTGCTGCCGGCCCAATGCCTGCAACTGATCTGATAATTCTTTATCTAATTGAAATCCCTTAACTGCGCCATTGGTACTTTGAACTAACGGCCTTGGATAATCGATGGGCAGTTGTAATGCAGTTGCCCCTTCCAGTTTATCCTTCCAGTAGCCAAGTTTTTTATCCCATGCTTCGCCTTGTAAATATTTACGCTGCCACAGTGCATAATCCGCATACTGGACAGGCAGATCTGTTAATGCAACTGTACGTTGTTCAACGTTTGCATTGTATAACTCCGCCAGTTCTTTTACGATGATGGAAGTGGACCAGCCATCAGAAGCGATATGGTGAAGCGTAACCGCCAATATATGATCTTCCGCTTCCAAACTAATCAGCGCAGCACGCACCATATAATCTTCCGTTAGATTGAAAGGAAGATCAATGAACTTTTTTATGTATTGTTGCAAGCCATCCATGTCTTCCTTGTATATTGAACCGTCAACCATTTCCAATTGCCAGCCATCTTTATCTTTAATAAACTGATAGCCTGATCCTTCCTCCTCGCGGATAACCGTGCGAAGCACTTCATGCCGGTTGATTATTTGCTGCAAGGCATTTGACAAGGCTGCTTTATCCAAATTACCTTTTAACCTTAACACGGCGGGTATATGATATTGGAGGCTGCCCCCCAACTGGTCTATAAACCAAAGGCGCTCCTGGCTAAAGGAAAGGGGTATGCGCTCAGGCCTCGGCAATGCTTCAATTGAAGGCAGTAGCAAACCTCCGCCCTGAGTTGCAAGATGTTCAGCCAGTGTGGCGATCGTGG
>JANOTW010000820.1:0-5556 GCA_031416575.1 Ferruginibacter sp. | reverse complement strand
CTTCCGTCGTGCTGGCGTTGAAATTGGTTTTGTCCGCACCCGGCCACTGGTGGTCCATATTTTGCGAGGCCATCCTTACCTGCAATGCACTGATCCTGCCATCATTGGTGGCGCCCTTGCATTCATACACGGCACCTGGCCGGAATGGCCCCTGGGCCATATCATCTTCCCTTGTCCACACTACCTGTACGGGTGCCTTTATTTCCTTTGATATCAAAACGGCTTCATAAGGATAATCGGTAAATGCCTTGCGGCCAAATCCCCCACCCAAAAAAGTCATATTTACGGTAACGTTTTCCATCGGTATTTTCAAACGGTCACTTACATCCTGCTGAACCCAGTCCGGCCCCTGTATGGGCCCCCATATTTCGCATTTATCACCCTGTACATTTGCAATACAGTTTAAAGGTTCCATGCAGCTATGGGATTCATAAGGGGTTTCATACAACACCTCCAGTTTTTTGCCGGCCTTTTGAAAGCGCCCCTCAAAATTTCCACCTGTCCGCTGTGACAGGCCGGGCTTTTTCAGGTCTGCCTTCATACGTTCGTACAATTGAGTTGTATTAAGATGTTCAAAGCCTTCGTCATCCCACACAACTTTCAATACTTTTCTTGCCTGCATAGCGGCCCAGAGGGTATCGGCCACCACCGCTACGCCTTCCCTTACAGAACTGAAAACCGGCATCTCCACTTTAAAAACATGCTTTACACCTGCAATGGCTTTTGCGGCGGTATCATCAAAACTTTTCACTTTTCCTTTGAATCTCGGGTTACGCTCCACTACCGCATACAACATGCCGGGCAATTTTTTATCCAGGCCAAATTCCGCTTTGCCATTGGTTTTAAGGGGTGTATCCTGCCTGGGCAGGGGCTGGCCGATGAGCTTATAATTTTTTCTTTCTTTTAAGGTTACCTGTTTAGGCACCGGTAGTTTGGAAGCTTCTTCTATCAATTCGCCATAGCCCCATTTTTTGCCCGATGGACGATGGATCACCATGCCATTTTCAGCATAGCATTCCGTAGCGGCAACATTCCACTTTTTAGCGGCGGCTGCAATCAGCATTTCACGTGCGGTGGCCCCTGTTTGCAACAATGTTTTGTAAGAGCCCCTTACTGTAGAACTACCGCCTGTTATCTGGCTACCGTATTTCTTATTATTGCCCGGCGCAAATACGATTTTCACTTTATTGAGGTCTACTTCCAGTTCTTCGGCAATGATCTGCGGCACTGCCTGAAATGAACCCTGGCCCATTTCGGAACGGTGATTCATTAAAGTAACCACGCCTGATTTATTAATCGAAATCCAGGCAGTTAGTTCAATTCCCTTTTCATCCGCATCCTGGCCTGAAAGAATTTTTCCAACACCCTTTGCAGCGGCAGGAAAATAAAACCCGATGGTAAATGCGGCGCCTGAGATGGAAGACAGTGTGATAAACTTTCTGCGTGATATATTTTTGTTGGCTGTATTCATTTCTTCTGTTTTTTAGTGGTGTTAAATTAGATGTGAACAGGAAAATTGTAATTGGTTAATGATAATTCTCAATTTTCACGATTGACCGCAACCGAAAGGCGATCAGGCCGGCGGGGATTCCCCATTCACAAATCAAGCTGGTTTGGCTGTCATTTGCGCAGCGGTTTTTATGGCTTGCCTTATACGCCCATAAGTACCACAGCGGCAGATATGGCCCTGCATGGCGGTATCAATATCCTTATCGTTGGGATTGGGATTTCGTTTTAGCAAAGCGGCCGCTGCCATCATTTGCCCGCTCTGGCAATAACCACATTGCGGCACCTGTTCCTTTATCCATGCCTGCTGTACAGCATGGGTATTGTCTTCAGAAAGCCCTTCAATGGTAGTGATCTTTTGATTGGCTGCTGATGAAACAGGGATAGAGCAGGAACGGACAGGGGTACCATTGAGGTGCACGGTGCAGGCGCCGCATTGTGCGATACCACAACCATACTTTGTACCGGTAAGGTTTGCCAGGTCACGAATGGCCCAGAGCAGCGGCATTTTTGGATCTGCGTCTATTTTGTAATTTTTATTATTGATGGTGAGGTTGTAAGATGCCATAAAGAATGTTTTTTGATATGGAGGTTAAGTTACGTAATTATCTAAAAATCGGGAAGGAAATTTTATTAATGGTAATAAGTGGTGTTTTTGATATTGAAAACCAAGCTTCGGCAGTTGTGGCATGGGTGCGTAGCAACGTACATGGTTTTATTCGCAGCTCATTTTACCTCACCTCCCTTCCTCATCTCCAAAAGAGAAGAGGCGGCTACCCCTGGCAGGTGTCCCCACCAGCCAGCGACAATTTGGGGTGCAACCTGATTTTTTGTTTGCTTTTCCGCAGGAAATTAATTAAATTACATTCAAACTAATTTATATGAAAAAGATAATTTCAATTCCAACTTTATTAATTTTTCTACTACTAATAACTCAGTCCTGCACCAAACAATCCAAAGATGAAATGGGCAAAATAACGATGTTGCCGGGGCAAAGTATCAATGCCGCTGTTTCTCCCGGTAACCCATACATTTTAAATGTAAGCAATCTTGGCAGTGTTACCATCCTTAAACAGGCGGCACATTTTGCAATCAGCCAAACGGAAACCGATCCAAAAGATGGAATGCTTTTATACAAATACATTCCGCTAAATAATTATACCGGTGCGGACGAAGTAGTACTATCCACTTCAAAAACCTCCTACAGCAGTGGAAATGGATGCATTGGCGGAGGCGGCCGCACCGATACTTACAATTCAAATATTGTTATTAAATTCACGGTAACTAAATAATTTTTCTTCAAAACTTATTCATATCCCATCTTTACCTGTGGGATTTTTTTTATTTTCTGAAGGCTCCTGCAATTGAGCAAGGTTCTCTTCAACTTAATAAGATTAACATGCCCCACATGCAACAGCTTTAAAATACCTGCCCAATTTCTCCTGCTCCCAACCATAAAGCCGAAAATCATGTAAACTGCACAACGGGTAAATCAGTGATATTTTGTTTTGTTCAATAAAAAAAAATAGAACAGGTTACCCACATCCCCTGAAGGGATAAAAATTGTTAAATTAAAACACAATTAAAGTTCCCCAATGGTATAAAGTACAAGAGGGCGATGCAACGATGATGCCCATTGCTTCTTAGCTTGGACAAAAAATCTTATTCACGTTTTTATCCGTTGTGCAGTATAATAATCTTCAGCAACCTTTCATCCCTGCGCTTGTTAAGGAATGTGATAAACTAAGAGTAACTTCGAACCTCTAAAATGATATTATTATTTCCGGAAACGATCATATAGCAGGTTCATACGGCATTATTTTGCTTGCCGCAGGTGCATCTTCCCGTTTGGGAAAACCCAAGCAGTTGCTGATGTATAATGGTAAAACCCTGCTGCGGCATGGAGTGCAGGTGGCTATTGATTCGGGCGTAATCCCAATTATTGCCGTGCTGGGAGCCAATGCGGATGCATTGATAAAGGAAATAGAATATAAAGAAGTACAGGTTATCATCAACCGGGAATGGAATGAAGGAATGGGGTCTTCTATCCGGTGCGGGCTACAAAAATTATTGGACATTGCACCCGAAGTTAATGCGGCAATCTTAATGGTGTGTGACCAGCCTCATGTTACAGCAAAATTGCTGATGGAACTGGTGGCAAAATACCAGGAGACGGTTAAGCCAATCATTGCCAGTAGTTATGAAAACAGTATGGGCACGCCCGCTTTATTTGATAAAACCATATTTGCGGCATTGATGGCGTTGAAAGGGGATTCAGGAGCAAAAATAATTATGAAAGAAAACCCGGATTGGGTGGGTGTTGTTAATTTTCCTTTGGGGAATATTGATATTGATACGGAGGAGGATTATGAGGGCCTCCCCCTGCCCCTCCGAAGGAGGGGTGAAGCGCAAGAGTAAGAAAGGCTGGTATCAAGCGGTAAATTCTGCTGGTAAAAAATTATTAAGCTGTTTAAATTTATTTATTCAATGATCTTAGACTCTTTTGGACGTGACCATAATTACCTGCGGATATCGCTAACTGATAACTGTAACCTGCGTTGCTTTTACTGTATGCCCGAGGAAGATTACGAGTTTACACCTGCTTCGCGGCTGATGCAGTTTGATGAAATAGAAGCCATCGCAAAAATATTCGTGGCGGAAGGCGTAAATAAAATAAGGCTCACTGGTGGCGAACCCTTAGTGAGAAAGGATGCTGATAAAATAATACTGGCTTTATCCAAACTGCCGGTAGCGCTCACCCTAACTACCAACGGTACACGCCTGCATGAATACGTGGAGGTATTGAAGCAGGCGAATATCAAATCACTTAATATCAGTTTGGATACTTTGCAGCCGGATAAGTTCCTGCTCCTTACCCGGCGGGACCAATTCAGGCAGGTATATGATAATATTCACCTGCTGATCAGCCGCGGCTTTCATGTAAAAGTGAATGTGGTGGCTATGAAAGGAATGAATGAAATGGAGATCAATGATTTTATTGAATGGACAAAAGATACACCCGTTCATGTAAGGTTTATTGAGTTTATGCCATTTAGCGGAAACCGCTGGACGAGTAATAAAGTATTTACCTGGCAACAAATATTAGAAGTGGTGGAATCTAAATACACGGTGGTCCGCCTGCAGGACGAAATACATGATACCGCCAAAAAGTATTCCGTACCCGGCCACGCAGGAACTTTCGCGGTGATCAGTACCATGACGGCCCCTTTTTGCAGTGGCTGCAACCGGATGCGGTTAACGGCGGATGGAAAATTGAAGAACTGCTTGTTCTCGAAAGAAGAAACCGACCTGCTGACCACCTTCCGCAAGGGCGATAATATATTGCCATTGATACAACAAAGTATCAGCAGTAAAGCCAAGGAATTAGGCGGCCAGTTTACGGCGGATTTTGAACACGTGCACCCGGATGAGATTCATAACAGGAGTATGATTACTATTGGAGGATAAGGAAGATCAACAACGACATGATAACAGTAGAAGAAGCAAAAAAAATAATACAGGAGCAGGTAAGCCCGCTAAAACCGGTACCGGAAATGCTTATGGATGCCTCTGGCAGGGTACTTGCCACGGATGTATATGCTACCATTGATATCCCCGCTTTCAATCAGTCTTCAATGGATGGGTACGCATTTTCTTTCAGTGGATGGCAAACCCATGAAACATTACAAATAGCGGGCGAAATTCCGGCAGGCTTCAATAATAAAATTTCATTTTCACCGGAGCGGGCAGTACGCATTTTTACAGGGGCTGCTGTGCCGGAAGGGGCTGATACTGTAGTGATGCAGGAAAAAGTATTGGTAGTAAATGGCCAACTGAAAATAGAGGAAGACAAACTAGTGGAAGGAGGAAATGTAAGGCCAAAAGGCTCGGAAATAAAAGCAGGATCACTGGCGCTGGCAGCCGGAACAATGTTATCGCCCGGGGCAATTGGATTTTTAGCGGGTATCGGCATTACAAATGTATTTGTTTACCCGAAACCTCTGGTTAGCATCATTGTTACCGGCAAAGAATTACAGCATCCGGGAATGC
>JANOTW010000819.1:0-3558 GCA_031416575.1 Ferruginibacter sp. | reverse complement strand
TTAAAAAATTTTCTTTGCGCCTTTGCACCTTAGCGCCTTTGCGTGAAAATATAATTGATAATGGATAATTGGAAAATGCGGATATTTTATTTGACAGCGGTAATGGCCTGTTTTTCTTTCCTGTTATCCAATGCACAGCCTTTAGTAAAAACATCTGTTGATAAAAGTGAGATATTAATTGGCGGCCAGTTTAAACTTACAATTGAAGCCAGCCTTTTGCCGGAAGCGTATAAAATAAACTGGCCTGTAATACCTGATTCTTTTCCACATTTTGAAGTGATCAGCAGGAGCAGGATGGATTCTTTATACAGCGATAACAGGCTTTCCGGGCTTGTACAAACACTTACCTTAACCAGTTTTGATTCGGGTAAATGGGTGTTGCCCTCTTTTCTAATTAACATGGTTCCGGTAAAAGATGGTACTACCTATAATTATTTTACGGATTCCGTTCCTGTTACCGTTTCATTTTCTACATCTGATACTACCAACCAACTTCGGGACATAAAACCCATCAGGGAGGTGGAAACATTCAATCCCATGTGGTATTGGATAGGCGCAGGTGTTTTATTGGTTGCGCTGATTATTTTCTTAATATGGTTTTACCGGTATTGGAAAAAGAATAAAGGACCTATTCCATTTCAAACTAAAACCTCACCGTATGATGAGGCGATGAAGGAACTGGAAAATTTGAAAGCATATAACTTATCCGGTCCTGAGGAAATAAAAATTGTACATACCAGGCTGGGCGAAATACTAAAGCGGTATTTATCACGCAGGCAAAACAATAATTATCTAAACAAAACAACCGGGGATATATTGATATTGTTGCGTGATCAATACCTGGATAAAGATATGCCGGCTAAAGCAGCCGCCAGCCTGCGTTGTGGTGATGCGGTTAAATTCGCCAAATATTCGCCACCATCTTACGAGAGTGAAGAGTGCATGCAATCGATAAAAGAAGTAATACAAACGATTCAACAACCAACAGGCAACAAACAACAAACAACAAGCAACAACCCTAAACCCTAAACCTTCTGTGTTTTCCGACTATTTCAATACTATCAATTTTGCCGCGCCGGAGTTATTCTGGCTTGCCTTATTGCTTCCCGCAATAATTTTTTGGTATGCAAAAAATAACAACAGGCGGCAGGCAGGTATTAAGGTTTCTTCTTTAAAAAGTTTTAAAGGAATTTCGTCCTGGAAAAGTTTGTTTCGGCATGTACCGTTTGTATTTCGGCTATTGGGAATGGCGTTTATTATTGTTGCGTTGGCCAGGCCCCAGTCAAGGAATGATGAGCGGCAGGTGGAAGGAGAAGGTGTGGATATTATTTTATGTATTGATGTAAGCGGTAGTATGACCGCACAGGATTTTACGCCCAACCGTATGGAAGCGGCAAAAGCTGTTGCAGCCAACTTTGTTGAAAACAGGTTGACGGACCGGATTGGTATCGTAATTTTTTCCGGGGAGAGCTTTACACAATGCCCGCTTACTACCGATAAGGCCGTATTAAAATCCGCCATTCAAAATATCCGTAACGGGTTATTGGAAGATGGCACCGCTATTGGTGACGGGTTATCTACCAGTGTAGATCGATTGCGTAGCAGTAAATCAAAAAGCAAAGTTGTAATCTTATTAACCGATGGTGAAAATAATGGGGGATTGATAGGGCCTGACAATGCCAAAGAAATAGCCAAAGCATTTGGTGTAAGGGTTTACACGATTGGCGTGGGTACTGAAGGATATGCACCGTTTCCAATAAAAACAGATCTTGGCGTAATCATACAGCAGCAAAAAGTTACCATTGATGAAAAATTATTGAAAGCAATTGCAGGTGAAACAGGCGGAAAATATTTCAGGGCGAAAGATAATTCCGGGCTGGAAAACATTTACAAGGAAATTGACGGGCTCGAAAAATCAAAAGTTGAAATTTCTACGGTTACCAGGTTTACGGAAAAGTTTTTCCCTTATGTAATGATTGCACTGGCGTTTTTATTATTGGAACTGGCACTGCGGTTTACTGTTTTCAAAAAGTTTCCTTAATACAACATTTTTAACGGCATTGTCATTATACTGCACAATGAATAAAAACAGGAGGAAAATTTTTTGTCCGGGCATTGAAGCAATGTGGGTCATCCTTGCATCGCCCTCTTGTACTGCATACCATTGGGGTACATTAATTGCGTTTTAGAAGTATAGTCAACTGAATGGATACAGCATTCTATTGGGTTGCCAACCTTTAAATGGTTGGCAACCCTTGGCAGGCATCATGCAAATTAAAGGTCATCCACCAACACCTTTTTTTTAAATTATCACCTTAAAAGCAACTTAATTTAAAACGCAATTAATGTACCCCAATGGTATGCGGTACAAGTCCCGATTAAGTGTAACATCAGGATGCCGAAAGTCGGCATGACACAACGATGCTTAATTGAAATACTTCTGCTGGTCAACAAATAAAATAATAAATTTAAAAAGCAAACCGAAATATAAAAAGCTGCTGTTCCATTTAGCAGTGGCGTTTTTTATTCCCCTTTAGGGGTTAGGGGCAATTACTTTAAATTTGCGCATTATGATGGCAACAGTTTATAAGAGTACGGGTAGCTGGTATATTGTTCAGGATGAAGCCGGCAAAATATTTAATGCCCGTATAAAAGGTAAATTTAAAATAGATAATATTACTTCCACTAATCCCATTGCGGTAGGGGATGTGGTACTGGCTGATATGGAGAATGAGTTGGAAAGCACCCTCACCATTACCGATATAGCTCCCCGTAAAAATTACATTACCCGGTCCTCGCCGCACAACCGAAACCAGCATCATATCATTGCTTCTAACTTAGACCAGTCTTTATTATTTGCAACGTTAAAAGACCCCAAAACATCGCTTGGTTTTATTGACCGTTTTTTAATCACCTCCGAAGCATACCATGTTCCTTCCATCATCGTTTTTAATAAATCGGATCTTTACAAGCAAAAAGAGACAGATAAATTTGGGGAGATAAAAGAAATTTATGAAGCCATTGGTTACAAAGTACAGTCCATGAGTATCGAAAAAAACGAAGGGATAGAAGAAGTGAAAAACCTGCTGAAAGACAAAACCACTTTATTAAGCGGCCATTCAGGTGTTGGTAAATCATCCTTTATCAATATTGTTTTTCCGGAGCTAAAATTAAAAACGCAGGATGTAAGCGGGTGGAGCGGCAAAGGATTACACACCACTACTTTCGCTGAAATGTTTAACCTTTCTTTTGGCGGGCGGGTGATTGATACACCGGGTATCAGGGAGTTGGGTTTGGTTGATATTTCAAAGCAGGAACTCTCTCATTATTTTCCTGAAATGAGGGCGCTCATCAACGAGTGCCAGTTCAATAATTGTATGCACATCAACGAGCCCGGCTGTGCTGTGAAAGAGGCTGTTAACCTGGGCACGGTTCATACCGATCGTTATTATAGTTATTTAAACATTCTGGGTAGTATCGAAAAGAAACCGTATTGATATTTTAATACGCCCTGCGTTCAAGAAAATGTGCGATTTCCATTACCACGTTGTTTTCCTG
>JANOTW010000818.1:0-3176 GCA_031416575.1 Ferruginibacter sp. | reverse complement strand
TTCAGGTAGGGTTTTGGTGAAAAGATACCAGGGGGATAATGTATAGTTCAGTGTTGTTTACACCTACTAAATCACCCCTTATAAAGCCTATATCATAATCGATTTTTCAATTAAACATACCAAGGCTTTTAAGAATGAAGTTTTCTCACTTACACGTACATACCCAGTTTTCACTATTGGATGGAGCGGCATCCATTAAAAACCTATATCAGAAAGCCATCGCGGAAAAAATGCCTGCGCTCGCCATCAGTGACCATGGCAATATGTTTGGCGCTTTTGAATTTGTGAAGGAAGCATATAAGCACCGCAATGAAGACAAATCTTTAAAAATAAAGCCTATAGTTGGCTGCGAGTTTTACATTACTACCGACAGGACCCGAAAGACATTCAGCAAGGAAGAAAAAGATCCCCGTCACCATCAGATACTGCTGGCGAAAAATGAATTAGGGTATAAAAACCTGGTGAAGCTTACCTCGCTGGGTTACATTGAAGGTATGTACTCCAAGTATCCGCGGATTGATAAACAACTGATTCATAAATACCATGAAGGTTTGATTGCAACCACCTGTTGCCTTGGTGCATTAGTACCGCAAACCATTTTAAAAAAAGGCGAAGCGGAAGGTGAAAACGAATTCAAATGGTGGTTGAATATTTTTCAGGAAGATTATTACATAGAACTGCAAAGGCATGGAATACCTGACCAGGACAAGGTAAACCTTGTATTATTAAAGTTTGCAAAAAAATACAATGTCAGGGTAATTGCCAGTAATGATTCCCACTATGTAGATCAAAAAGATTTTAATGCCCATGATATTCTGCTATGCATCAATACCGGTGAAAAGCAGGCTACCCCAAAATGGAGTGAGGTTTCTGATGATGATGTACAAGTAAAAAATAAGCGCTTCGCATTTCCCAACGACCAGTTTTATTTGAAAACCGCGGCGGAAATGATGAAGGTATTTGAAGACATCCCGGAGGCGATTGAAAATACCAATGAAATTGTAGCTAAAGTTGATCTGCTGAATTTAACAAGAGATATTTTACTACCTCACTTTGTAGTTCCATCCAACTTTAAATCGCAGGATGAATATCTTGAACACCTCACCTGGGAGGGCGCCAAGGAACGTTATAAAATTTTTACACCAGAAACTGAAGAGCGCATCAATTTTGAACTGGGCGTTATCCGTGAAATGGGATTTGCGGGTTACTTCCTGATAGTAAGTGATTTTATCGTGGCGGGTAAAGAAATGGGTGTATTTGTAGGGCCCGGCCGTGGTTCGGCTGCGGGCAGTGTGGTGGCGTATTGTATCGGCATTACCAATATAGATCCCATTAAATACAATCTGCTGTTCGAAAGGTTTCTAAACCCCGAACGTAAATCAATGCCGGATATTGACACGGACTTTGATGACGAAGGCAGGCAAAAAGTGATAGACTATGTGGTGCAGAAATATGGCAAAAACCAGGTAGCACAGATCATTACTTATGGCACCATGGCCGCTAAATCGAGTATTGCTGATGTGGCAAGGGTAATGGACCTTCCACTGGCGGAAAGCAGGGCTTTATCAAAGCTGGTTCCTGAAAAACCGGGTATCAACTTAAAACGTTTGCTGCATGCGCCTTATACCATCAAAGAAGCAAAGAACGGCGTTAAATCACTGGAAGAAAAAGAGCAGTTGCAGGCGGATGATATTGAAAATGTAAAAAAACTCAGGGAAATCTATAACGGAACCAACCTGCACAGTACGATATTGCATGAAGCGGAAATTTTAGAAGGATCTGTTCGCAATACCGGCATTCATGCCTCCGCTATTATCATTGCCCCAAGAGACCTGACAGATCTTTTACCAGTTGCATCCTCTAAGGAATCTGAACTTTGGCTTACACAGATTGAAGGAGGCTCCATTGAAGAAGCGGGTGTTATTAAAATGGATTTTTTGGGATTAAAAACCCTCAGCATACTAAAAACCGCCTTATCATTGATCAAACAAAACCACGGTGTAAGTATTGCCATTGATGATATTCCATTAGATGATGAATTAACTTACAAGCTTTACCAGCAAGGCGATACCAATGCCACTTTTCAATTTGAAAGCCCTGGTATGCAAAAATATTTACGGGAATTAAAACCCGATAAATTCGCCGATCTTATTGCGATGAACGCCTTGTACCGTCCGGGCCCAATTGCTTATATCCCCGAATACATTGACCGTAAACACGGTAAAAAGCAGGTAGTGTTTGACTTGCCCGATATGGAAGAATACCTGAAAGAAACTTATGGTATTACGGTTTACCAGGAGCAGGTAATGTTGCTGTCGCAAAAGCTGGCTGGTTTTAGTAAAGGTGATGCCGATATACTTCGTAAGGCAATGGGTAAAAAGCAAATTGCCATCCTTGATAAAATGAAGGTTCAGTTTGTAAACGGAGCTACCGCAAAGGGTCATGCAAAAGATAAACTGGAAAAAATATGGACCGACTGGGAGGCATTTGCACAATACGCTTTCAACAAATCGCACTCTACCTGCTATGCTTTTGTGGCTTATCAAACCGCTTATTTAAAGGCACACTACCCCAGCGAATATATGGCGGCTGTTATGAACCATGCAGGCAGTATTGAAAAGATCACCTTCTTTATGGAAGAGTGCAAAAGAATGGGATTAACCGTTTTGGGGCCTGATATCAATGAATCGCAGAATGGCTTCGCCGTAAATAAAAAAGGAGAAATACGTTTTGGTTTCAGTGGCCTCAAGGGTGTGGGAGAAAATGCGATTGAATGTATCATTGAAGAAAGAACAAAGCATGGCCATTATACTTCTGTTTTCGATTTGGCAAAACGGGTGAACCAGCGTGCCGCCAATAAAAAATCATTAGAGAGCTTAATCTATTCAGGTGCATTTGACTGCTTTAAAGATATTACCCGTGCCCAATATTTTTACGTGGCGCCCGGCGATGTACAGGGACTTGAAAAGATCCTGAAATTCGGAAGCATTTATCAATTTCAAAATGCCAGCGCCAGCAATACTTTATTTGGAGATCTGCAAATGCCGGATATTGTTCCCCCTAAATTATCGCCCTGCGGGCCATGGCCATTGGCGGAGCAATTAGATTATGAAAAAGATGTAACGGGCATGTACATGAGTGGCCACCCGCTGGATAATTTCAAATTTGAAATGAGG
>JANOTW010000817.1:0-5759 GCA_031416575.1 Ferruginibacter sp. | reverse complement strand
CCGATTAAAATGCCGAAGGTTCGGCACAGGCCGGGATTTCGCAATACGGTTTTTTTTGTCCAAACTATATTTCCATGCTCAACATCGTTGCATCGCCCTCTTGTACTGAATACCATTGTGGATCTTTAATTGCGTTTTAAATTAAACAGCCTGTACTATTTAATTTGGCATTCATATAATTTTCACATTTTCACATTAAAACTTACCATCCTCTTCTTCCTTGAACAGATCAATCAAACCTATTTTAAATGAATCCATAAACCCTTTTAATGATTTTCGTTCTTTTACTTTTTTTACTTCTATTTTTTGTTCGTAGGTTATTTCATTATCCGGCATAGCCAATACTTCGTCCACAGGTTGCTGTTGCAAAGAAGGAGGTACCGGCACCCTGCGGAATGATTCTTCAAACTGCTTGTTCTTATTTTCAAAATCATTGTACCCCTTCAAAATCAATCCGATACAGGTACTGTACATTGGCTTGGCCAGTTCATCTATATGCCCGCCAGCCAGGTGTTCGTTCGGGTAGCCTATCCTTGCATTGAGGCCGGTGGCATATTCGGTTAACTGGATCAAATGTTTTAACTGCGACCCGCCACCAGTGAGTATTATACCGCCATTCAGCAAACGGGTATCCAAGCCAACCTGCTTTAAATGAAAGACAACAAAATCCATGATCTCAGCCATGCGTGCCTGTATGATGCCCGCCAGGTTTTTCACACTGATCTCTTTTGGCTGCATACCACGCAAACCCGGAATGGTGATATAGGCGTTTGATTTTGCTTCATCGCTCAAAGCACTTCCAAATTGTACTTTCATTTGTTCGGCCTGTGTTTTTAAAACCCCCAAACCATTCTTAATATCATTGGTAATATTTTCGCCGCCAAACGGAATTACCGCCGTGTGCTTTAAAATGCCTTCATAAAAAACCGCGATGTCCGTGGTACCGCCGCCGATGTCAACAATGGCGACACCTGCTTCCAGGTCCTGGTCGCACATTACCGCGGCGGCTGAAGCCAAAGGTTGCAATACCAGGTCCCTGGTGATCAAACCTGCTTTTTCAACACTACGGTTTATATTGCGGATGGCATTTTTATCACCCGTGATGATGTGAAAATTGGCGCCCACTTTTACGCCGCTGTATCCAATGGGGTTCGGGATATTTTGAAAATTATCCACCGTAAATTCCTGCGGTATCACATCAATGATCTGGTCGCCTGCAGGGATATAAGTCCTGTATTGATCCGCTATCAGCCGGTCCACTTCTTCCTGGCGGATTTCTTCTTCTGTTGTCTGGCGCACAATGTCGCCACGGGTTTGCAAACTTTTAATATGGTGGCCGGCAATGCCCACATACACTTCCTCAATTGCCAGGTTCGGATTGGAATCGTAACAATTTTTAAGCGCCATTTCAATTGCCTTGATGGTTTGATCAATGTTTAAAACCATACCATGCTGTACACCATTGCTATTGGCCCGGCCAAAGCCGAGAATCTCCAGCTTGCCGTATTCATTTTTACGTCCGGCGATGGCGGCTATTTTTGTGGTGCCAATGTCGAGGCCAACAATAACGGGATTGGTATTCACCGCTCCACTATCATTTGTCGTGTTTTGTTCGTGGGTCATAGTTGTATGTTTGTTTGTGTGTGTTTAAGAGTTGATTGTTGATTGTTGATCGTTGATCGTTGGTTGTTGGTTGTTATACTTGCTACCTTTTGCTGATTAAATATCTTTCTTCATTTTGCTACTTTATCACTTGTTTTTATTTTTAATTTCACGCTGCTTTTTGCTATTATAAAATATCTCCAAAGTTTTATTCTTTTGCCTTGTTCCCCCGCTATCCAGCGGGACCAGGGCCTTTTAATATTCATTGTCCGGCTTTGTCGGGCCTGTTTTTTTTTGTTCTGGTTTTGGCATTAACAGTTTTGGTTTTTTCGTGTCAGCAGGATTTGGTTTAACGATTGGTTTTACAATTGGCTTTTCATTGGTTTTGACAGGCTTTTCAACTAGCGGTTTTTTTATTACTGCCGCCGGTTTATTAACAATGGCTGGTGCAGGCCTGATTATCGTAACCTGTGCAGGATTGGATAATGCTGGTTTTTCATTTGCGGTAGCCCCTTTTGGAAGGGGTGCTTCAATGGTATTGGTTGATGTACTATTATCGTCTCTTTCGATGGATTGCTGAATAATACTATTGCTGGTAGTATTGTGTTCATTATCCTGTATAATGGTTTGCAAAGAATCACCGGCCATTCTTTCGGCGTTTACAGCAAGCGCCTTCATTAACTGCAACGTGCGGAGGGAATCAGCTTTTACCTCATCCGCTCCTTTTCGCTTAGCCACTACCTGGTTATCATATCGCACATTTATTTCACTGTATTTATTCCAACCTGCTTTTACTACCACCTCCTTATAAAATATCCGGAGCTTATTCAATTTATCCGCCGCATTTTTCGCATCACCAAATACAATAATGGTGTTTCCAAATTTGGGGATCATTTCAAATGTGCGTTGAGCGGTAATATCTATCTGGTCAATCATCGCCATATCAAATGAATCTTGCTGGATGGCCATACTGATAGTTAGAATATCCCTCAGCAAATTGCTGTCTGCTTTTAGAAGTACTTTTTTATCAGACGGGAAACCGGTGAATACCGGCAGCCTTGCAGAAAACTTTTCACTCAATGGCAACATGGCTACAGAACTATCAATATAAAAAGTAGTACCCATTGTAGTGAACACTCTCGCAACCGGTTCTCTTTCCAATACATTCACCTGGAGCCTTTCATTATTATCAAAGAACAGTTGTGCGCTTTTTATCCAGGTATTTTTTTGCAGCGCCATCTCAATCCCTTTTAAATTAAAGGAGCCTGTTGGTTTACCCATCGGCCTCCCATCAGATATGGAATTAATGGTATTCAGTATATCATTTTTATCAACAAAAAAAATATTGCTTACACCTTTGATATTGATGTCTATACCGGTACATTGGTTCGCATCTTTTTTCTGTATGGCGGCTACCAACAACATAATAGTGCCTGCACATAATGCGGCCCATAATGTGAAAAGCAACATGTTTTTTATGATTGGTCTTTTTGCCATAACTGTTAAGGTGAATGGTAATGGTGAACCGTGAATGGTCAATAGTCAATTATTAACTCCTCACTCCTCATTCATCATTCATTACTCATTCATCATTCATTACTCATTTTTCATTTTTGATTTTTCATTCTTAATTCATCATTCATCACTTAAAATTTGTTTTATTGGTTCTACTAATGTGTCAATGTCGCCGGCGCCGGCTGTAATTAAAACAGTTCCTTCGAAACCTTGTTCCACATGTGCATCCTTTTCCAGCTTAAGATGTTTTAACAGGTTTTCCTTACTCATTACTATTTTATCTTCACTGTGCATCCGATCTAAAATCATTTCGCTGTTTACCCCTTCCATGGGCAATTCCCTTGCAGGATAAACAGGCAACAGTATCACTTCGTCCGCAAGGTCCAATACTTCCGCGAAGCCATCAGCCAGGTCCCTTGTCCTGCTAAACAAGTGCGGCTGAAAAACCACGCTACATTTTTTATTGGGGAACATCGCTTTTGCTCCTGTGATCAACGCCCTTAATTCCTCCGGGTGATGAGCGTAATCGTCAATATAAACCTGCTTATCGCTTTTCAGGATATATTCAAACCTTCTTTTTACGCCCTTGAAATCCGCGACTGCTTTTATTATCTCCTCCTCTTCAATTCCAACATGATGAGCAACCGTGATGGCTGCAATGATATTTTCAATATTGTGCTTACCTCCCATGTTCAATACCACATCTTTTAGTATCCATACCGCGGCATTTGTATCTTTCACCACCACATCAAACCGGTAACTACCTTTATTCATTTTAATATTGGATGCGTAAACATTCGCATTGCTATCGTCCAAATGATAGGTCAATTGTTTTCCGGTTGCCAGCTCCGCATTTCTTTTAAGCCCGTATTTACTGATCAGCAATCCCCCATGTTTTACTCTTGCGGCAAAATCAATAAATGCCTGCTCCATATTTTCAGCCGTGCCATAAATATCCAGGTGGTCCGCATCCATGGAACTGATGATGGCCACATCCGGGCTTAATTTCAAAAAGCTTCTGTCGTATTCATCGGCTTCCACCACGCAAACATTTTTTTCGCTGCCCCAGAAATTGCTGTTATAGTTTATGGCGATGCCACCCAAAAATGCATTGCAACCAAAACCGCTGTGACGAAGTATATGGCCTGTCATTGTGCTGATAGTTGTTTTGCCATGTGTGCCTGCTATGCAAATGTTGAATGAGCTATTGGTAATAGCCCCTAACACATCACTCCGCTTTACTACCAGGTAATTATTTTGCTGATAATAATTTAATTCCTGATGGTCTTTTGGTAAAGCCGGTGTATAAACTATTACCTGTGCTGTTTTATCAATGAGTTCTATATTATCTTCATAATGGATGTTGATCCCTTCCGCTGATAATTGCTTTGTCAGAGCGGTTTCTGTTTTATCATACCCGCTAACTGTTACCCCCAATGATTTAAAATATCTTGCCAGGGCGCTCATGCCAATGCCACCAACGCCGAGGAAATAGACTGCGCCCGCCTGCCCTTCCCCCACCTGTAGCGGGGACTGTAAAGACTTTAATATTTTACTGTATTCTTTCATTTATCGAAGTGTAAAACGTTTCTGCTTTATTTACTTTATTTACTTATCAACCTATCAACTCATCAACTTTATTTACCTTATTTACTTATTTTCCTTTTCCTCCTTATTTGCTTTATTTACACCCCCACAAAGATTTTATTTCGCCCCGCTAGCTAGCGGGGCTTAAATGAACCAGGTTTTTTTATTAACGATGGGCTTCACCCATCGCTAATATATTTCGCCCTTTCAGGGCTGAACAGCCCAATTATTACCAAGTATTTTTCATTCAATTTCACTAATTGTACCGAAGAACTCTTTATCAACTTTATTTAACTTATTTACTTTATTTACCTTATTTACCTTATTTACCTTATTTACCTTATTTACCTTATTTACCTTATCAACTTTATTTACCTTATTTACTTTATTTACCTTATCAACTTTATTTACCTTATTTACTTTATTTACCTTATTTACCTTATTTACCTTATTTACCTTATCAACTTTATTTACCTTATTTACCTTATTTACCTTTTTACTTTAAAAACTTATCAACCTATCAACCTTATTCACCAATCGTCCTCAAAATTTCCCCCGCTATTATTTCATCCGCATTGGTGATTGCTAATTTGCTGATGTTTCTTTTTAATTCTTCCTGCTTTTGTTCGTCTTTGGAAAGGTTGATTACCGCCGGTATCAACTTATCCAATGCTTCATTGTCCTTTATCATCAGCCCGGCGTTTTTATCAACCAATTTTTGGGCATTTACGGTTTGATGATCTTCCGCTGCAAAGGGAAATGGCACAAAGACAGCGGGTTTTTTCGTTACACATAATTCAGCAATTGACATCGCACCGCTCCTGCTGATAACCACATCCGCCGCGGCATAAGCATATTCCATTTGAGTTATAAAATCATTTACCCAAATATTGGGTTTGCCCCTTGCAACTTCCTTTCCTTTATCCGCATAAGGCTTACCTGTTTGCCAGATCAGTTGCAGGTCATTTTTTTCAAACTCATCAATCCCGGCAGCCAATGCTTCATTTATATTTTTTGCGCCCAGGCTGCCGCCGATTGCAAGGATGGTTTTCCTG
>JANOTW010000816.1:0-18908 GCA_031416575.1 Ferruginibacter sp. | reverse complement strand
GGGCAATCCCATAAACCTTTCACGGCAGGAAATGGCGGTTTAATTCTTGGATTGCCCCGCTTGCCTTCCAGGCTTTCTATCAGGGCTGTTTCTTCTCCACATATATAAGCGCCGGCTCCCCGTTGCACGTACATTTCGCAATCAAAACCAGTACCCAGTATATTTTTACCGAGCCATCCATTTTGCTTTGCTTCCGCTATGGCATTTTCTAAAATATCAGTGATCCAGGCATATTCGCCCCGGATATAAATGTAACTCACATTACTACCTAAAGCAAAGGAAGAAACGATCATTCCTTCAATCAGCAGGTGAGGAATAAACTCCATCAGGTACCTGTCTTTAAACGTACCTGGTTCGCTTTCATCCGCATTGCAAACTAAATAGCGGGCAACACCTTCGGGCTTTGCCAAAAAACTCCATTTCATACCGGTAGGAAACCCTGCACCACCGCGGCCACGCAAACCACTTCTTTTCACTTCTTCCACAATATCCGCGGGGGTCATTTTAAAGGCTTTCTCCACACTACGGTAACCACCCTCACGGCGATACACTTCGTACAACCGTATGTTTTCTACATGTGCTTTTTCTAATAATAATTTTCTGCTCATTAATATTTAATTACTCAAATGTTCATCAAAAAAACTCTTTAAACGCTGCAAAAATGGATTACTATCATAATCAATTATCCATATATCAGTTAATGTATAATTTCTATTTGAATCTTTAATTTTGTCTTTCTCCTTTTTACTTGAACTATGCAAACATTCTAAATAAACATATATTTTAGATTTATCCGCTGGCATAGTATAATCCCCTTTACTTTTTACACATTCTTCTAAATTCTGCCAACACTCCATAATTCCTTTATGTTTCTGATTAATACAAGATTCCAACATTGTTTCTAATGTGCCATCCTTTTGATTGTCAGGGAATAAAAATGTTTCAAATTTAAGACCGAATTTATTTTTTACATTTTTTAAATACTCTATTTTATTTTTTAATCCATGATCCAATTCTACTCCCTCATAATCAGCATCAAAAATTACAATATTTTTTCCACCTTCCCTTTTTTGGCCAATTTCTATTTGTCTAAATTCATCAATATGTTTGCTTATTTGATTATACCCTTTACAAATTATTACCACTTCTTTTAGTTGATCATCAGAGAGAATAACATTATACCACATTTTTAGAATATCTCTAATAAAGGCTCTATCCCCGTCTCCTTCAACAAATATCTTCACGAATTTAATCTCTATTGCCATACATTTCCTCCCCTGATATTGGTATCTGTTTCTAACTTGTAGTTCAAATTATCGCAATCATAAGTCGTAGCCCTGTGAACATTAATGCCTTCTTTAGAGACAAATTCTTCAACTTCAATTAGTCTTATATCATTTTCTATTTCCTGATTTTTTTTTGCTACTTGTGTAAATGCCTTAATACAGTCTGAACTATGTGTAGTCGCAAAAAGTTGTACATTATTTATTTTACATGATTTAATAATATAATCCCAAAAATTTATTTGCCTTGTCCAGTGAACCCCTGTATCAATTTCATCAATCATAATGCGATTATCTTTACATTGGATGATTTCTAAAAGATATCTAACGAATTTATTAAACCCTTCTCCCCAAAACGTAATGGGTTGATAATCTTTAAATGCTTTCGTTTTAATGGATAAAATATCCCGATTATAATAATTCTTAATAGTGGTATCTTCTATATCTGATATAAACATTGAAAGAGTCGAAATAAAATTTTTTTTTTGCTCAAAATCAAGTGTTTTAAATTTTAACTCAAGCTGATTAACATTATGCTGAATACCCTCAAACTTTTCAAACTCTTCAAAACCGCCAAAATTTTCCGTATAAAACTGATTAATATCTTCTTGGTATCCCGCATAAAAAGAAATCAAAGGCCAATATCCATATTTAAGGTCTCTTCTAAAATCATCTAAATACATCCATTGCAATTCCTTAAATTCACCATTCTTATAAATTTTAATCCAATTTTTAGGGTTCCCAATGTTATAGTTATCTTCCTTCCTTTTTTTAAAATCATTTTCTTCAAGTTCATCTAAAACACAATCTTGAAATGCTGAAGAATACTGCCCCTCTTTATCATCCCATTTAAAAAAAACAGGTTCCTTAGTATCATACTTTAGAAATTTCAAAAAACTCTCGTCTGGAAAGACCGGATTTTTGGTATGTATCCTTTGTGGATGAATATGAAAATTCTTACTACATAAAGTTCTATGAAGAAATTCGATACTTTTATCATCATCATTATCTACTAATAAAGCTTCTAATAATGTTGTTTTACCAACATTATTATCTCCAGTAATTAAATTTACCCTCCCAAGATTTTCAACAATCAAATGCTTAAACTTTTTGAAGTTTTTAAATTCGAATCTAGTTATCTGTTTCATTATTATATTTTTGCTTAATTCACTTTGGAAGTCTTATTGGGGTTGGAAATCCAATAAAATTTTCATTTTTCTGACAGCATACCAACATAAATTATCAAAATTTAATTTGCTTTTGCCCTGCACTCTTCGATAATGGCATCTACTTTTTCTTTCGTCAAATGTTCCCTGTAAGTTTTGCCCAACTGCATCATTGGAGCATATCCACATGCTCCCAGGCACTCCACGGTTTTTAAAGTGAATAATCCATCAGTTGTTGTTTCGCCTACACCAATGTTTAGTTTCTGTTTTATATAATCAATGATCTGATCGCTGCCATTTAACATGCATGGGCCTGTTTGGCAAACTTCAAATAAATATTTGCCAACTGGCTTTAAGTTGTACATGCTGTAAAAGCTGGCTACTTCATACACTTCGATGGGTTCAATTTTAAGTAAGCCAGCCACATAATCCATTACAGGCGTATCCAGCCAACCGCCAAATTCTTCCTGTGCCAAATGCAATACTGGCAGCAAGGCGCTTTTGTGTTTGCCTTCGGGATAGCGGCTGATGATTTCCGCTACCTTATTTAATTTATCTTCCGGAAATGTCATCTTATTTTAATTTATTGCGCTCTTTCAATTTTTTTATATCCAATAAATCCTGATCCCTTCCAGCTTTTTGTTTATTAATAAGCAGTTCATTATATCCTATAAAATTTGTTGGAACCCCATTCATGTTCACAATTCTTTTGTTTTTAAAGGCAAAATTAAAATCTATACCATTCAGGTCATTTAAAATATCTATCCTGATTGGCGGGTAACCTAATTGAGCGATCATATCATCTTTTAAAAAATCTTCCTTTTTAAAATTTAAAGAGCCAAAGCCAAACTCCTTTAAAATTTCCAAAACTTTTTTCGAATTCTCTTCTGTCTTATTGATACAAACATCTAAATCTTTCGTTGTTCTCGGATAACCATGAACACTAACAGCAAAACCTCCAATTACCAAATATTCCAATTCATATTTATTACATAGTGTAATAAAATCTTCAAAATCCTTTTGAAATTCAGGCATTTTGTTTCCCATAATCTTTTCTATTAGAAATTGACCCTACTTTTTGTATCCCTGGTAAATTGTTTTCTTTGCCCTCAAAATAATTTAGCTTCCTTAAATCAAAGCACTCTTTTAAAAGTTGTTCGGCACTCAACTTAGCATAATATAAATTGTCATTTTGTTCTGCTTCTTTATACGAAACAAAATTGACGGCGATTTCTATTTCTCTCTTCTTTTTCAACTTTTAGTTTTTATAAAAGGCCCAGGCTTAATTTATAACACAATTAAAGATCCTCAATGGTATGCGGTACAAGGGAGTGACACAACGATGTTGCCATGAAACGCTTCAGCCCGGGCAACAAAATAATTGGAAGTCATTTTTTTATCCCTTGCCCATTAAAGCAAAAAATCAACTACGCATCCAACTCCCCCGCAATCAAATTCAAACTACTCATCGTTATTACCGCATCGCTCAGCATACCACCCTGAACCAATTCGGGAAATGCCTGGTAATAAATAAAGCAAGGCCTGCGGAAATGTAAGCGGTATGGGGTTCTGCCCCCATCGCTGATAAGGTAAAAACCCACCTCACCATTACCTCCTTCTACAGAGCTATACACTTCCCCCACAGGAATATCGGTTTCGCCCATAATGATCTTGAAGTGATAAATTAACGCCTCCATTTTGGTGTAAACATCTTTTTTTTCCGGTAAATAGTAAGCAGGCACATCGGCATGAAATACTTCCGCATCGGTACCTTTAAACTCCTGCACTTTTTTGTAGGCCTGCTCAATAATGCTCAGGCTCTGCCACATTTCCTGCTGGCGCACTAAAAAGCGATCGTAACAATCACCCGTTTTACCCACAGGGATGGTAAATTCCAAATCCCCGTAAGAACTATAAGGCGTATGTACACGTACATCATAATCAACTCCGGCAGCTCTTAAATTAGGGCCGGTAAATCCGTAGTTCAATGCTCTTTCCGCCGAAATAGCGCCGCAGCCGATGGTACGTTCCATAAAAATGCGGTTACGGGTAAACATGGTTTCAAATTCTTTTAACTGCTTTGGATAAGTAGCTAAAAATTGTTCGAGCCTTTCGAAGGCGGTATTCGTGAAATTCCTTTCAAAACCGCCGATGCGGCCAATATTCGTAGTAAGGCGGGAGCCACACACTTCTTCATATATTTCGTAGATCAATTCCCTGAATTGCATCAGGTAAAGGAACCCTGAATAAGCGCCACTATCAACCCCAACTATTGAATTACAGATCAGATGATCTGAAATTCTTGATAACTCCATAATGATGATCCTGAGATAATCAACCCGTTTTGGCAACTGAATACCGAATAATTTTTCGCAGGTGATGTGCCAGCCCATGTTATTGATCGGTGAGGAGCAATAATTTAATCGGTCGGTGAGGGGGGTAATTTGATAGAGTGGCCTTCTTTCCGCAAGTTTTTCAAAAGCCCGGTGAATGAAGCCTACCGTGGAAGTAGCCTTCATAATACGCTCTCCATCTAATTCAAGGATATTCTGAAACACCCCATGTGTAGCGGGGTGCGTAGGCCCGAGGTTAAGCGTGGTAGTTTGTTTTCCTATACTTCCTTCCGGTAAAAGAATATGGTCACTCATTATTTGCCTTTAATATTTATTATCCGCTTTTAAATTCTTTTCAACCAAATGCGTCAACCATCGTAAGTTTTCAGCATTATGCAACCCTTCTATCTTACCATATTTCTTTGGTTACAAACATATGTTTTTCATGGCATCATCGTTGTGTCATGCCGACTTTCGGCATCCCGATGTTACACTTGAATCGGGACTTGTACCGCATACCATTGGGGATCTTTTTCCACGTTGTATTTAAAGACCCATCCAGGCCATTATATTGAAATCCTTTTATCCCTGCTACATTTACTCTTTTATCTTATGGGAACCTATTATTACCTTCCAAACATTTCATCATCTTTATCTGTCCTGGTCTGATCCTCCAATGGAAATTCCTTCCGCATTGGAAAATAATCCATTTCATCCACATTTAAAATTCTAATCAAGTTTGGATGCCCCGTAAAATTAACGCCAAAAAAATCATACGTTTCCCTCTCCATAAAATTAGCCGACTGGTACAAAGCTGTTGCGCTGTAAACATCCGGTGTTGTGATATCAGTATATACTTTAAAGCGAATACGAATGTTATCAACTAAATTATGCAAATGGTAAACTACCGCCAATTCTTCTCCCTTTCTATCGGGGTAATGTACCGCCTGCAGATCAGTTAAAAACCGGAACCTAAGTTCAGGGTCATCAAATAAGAACTGCAACACTTTCAGGTTTATATCTTTGGGGGCTGTAAAAGTCAGCATACCATAAGGTTCCTGCCAGTCTGTGAGCTGGTCACTAAATTTTTCTATAAGCCTTCGTTTTATTATTTCGTTATTTAAGGGCATTTTTCTTTAACTTATTTCGCTTCAAATATTTTTTGTAATCTCCTGTTTCAATCTCATTCTTCCTCCCCGTTGGTTTATTATACCAATACACCCAAGCTTTTGATAAACTTCCATCTTCCGAAATTACGGGGGTAATCCTTCTTACATACATTGATTCATTCCTTTTTTCAGGATTATATTCTTCATAATCATCCAGCTTTAGTAATACATTATTAAAATGTTCAGGGTCCACCTCATAGATTTTTCCAAATACTTCTTTTGATTTGATTGATGTTGGTTTTGCACCCGGATAGCCTCCTGAATAAAACAGACGGGCATTGATCTTTCCATTCTTTCTTTTCTTTATGTGCAAATCCATTTCGGGAAAAGAATCTTTCAATAAGCTATCCATCAGGGTGCCGTAAACAAATATTTTATTATTTAAAGTCATTTAAAACTTTTGAAAGATTTTAAAAACCATAAAAAGTTATATAAAAATTTATAAAACTACTCTCTTTTAATTTTTGAAAATAATAGCCAAATAAATCTTTTACTTCATTTGGTTTAATATGGCCGCTAATCTGAAGACTGGAAATAAATTCGAAAAATGAAGAAAGTCAACAAACTTTTCTTCATTTTCCTCATTGGTAGCCATTCCCTTATTATCCAAAGCTAAAAAATCACCTAATCTTGAATACTCAATTTCTCTCCGGATTTTTTTAAATGAACCTGCTTCAAAAAACTTCTCATACAATGATTTAAGCCATTCTCCACTTTTAACTTTATTATTTTTCAAAAAAGTAAAAACCATAATGCAAATACCTAAAGATGTTGCGAAATTAACAACAACCTGAGCAATTTCAACAATGGTGCCTATATCCATTTATCATTTTTAATTCAAACCTTACCTGATTTTTATTGTATTCCATAACTATCCATCAACGCTTTGTATTTATCCCCGTTTCGTCTTCTCAGGCTTTCCTGCCCTACAAGTTCCTGTATTTTTAAAAAACCATCAATAATAGCTTCCGGCCTTGGAGGGCAACCTGGTACATACACATCTACCGGGATTACCTGATCGATACCCTGTAATACAGAATACGTATCAAATATACCTCCGCTGCAGGCACAGGCGCCAACAGACAAAACCCATCTTGGCTCTGCCATTTGCAAATAAACCTGTCGTAAAATGGGGCCCATTTTTTTAGATATAGTACCCATCACCATCAACAAATCGCATTGACGGGGGGAAAAACTTACCCTTTCTGAACCAAACCTGGCCAGGTCATAATGGCTTGCCATAGTGGACATGAATTCAATACCACAACAGGAGGTAGCGAATGGAAGTGGCCAGATAGAATTTTTACGGGCGAGGCCTACCACCTTTTCAAAAGAAGTTGCCATAAAACCATCACCCATCATTCCTTCCGGGGCTTCTACCATTTTTAGCTTAGTGTTATATTGTACGGGACGTGACATGATAATTAATTTGAAAATTTAAAAATTACGCAATTTGAAAATTGATACTTCAAAGTTGAAACAATATTATCAGGATTGTTGCCATTTACACATTTTCAAATTTGCACATTTGCATATTCTTAATCCTCCCAATTTAAAGCTCCTTTTTTAATAATATAAATAAAGCCTGATATAAATAATCCTACGAACATTGCAACTGCTATAAATCCCTGCCAGCCTAATGCCCTGAAATTAACCGCATATGGATAGAAAAATATTACTTCCACATCAAATAAAACAAACAAAATTGCTACTAAAAAGTATTTAATAGCCATCGGCTGACGGGCATTTCCTCTGATTTCTATACCACTTTCAAAGTTTTGCAGTTTATCGGATGTCTGCCTTTTGGGCCCAAAACTATGAGTAAGCAACATCATTGTGGCGATAAAACCTATTGCAAAAAACAATTGAATACCAATAGGCAAATAATTGGATGCGTTGTTGATTTTATCGGCTTGAAGTATAAAAAATTGCATACTGCAAAAATAAGGCAGGGTGAGCAAATAACAATCCTACGCTTGCAAAAAGAAAATCCCCATTCTTAATACAGAATGGGGATTACATTAATTTGTGTTGATTTTAATTATTTTTTCGCAGCCGAGCAGGTCTCTTTGGAGTACCTGATTTTTCTACAGCATGTTTATTAGCGGCAGGCTTTGTTTGCTTAGGTGGCGCAGGCGCATTCATATTCATAGAACTGATGATAGTTTTATTATCCAATGCTTCTGTATCTGCCGGATCAAGAACTAATACACTGTCGCAATAAGCGATAGCGGTAGCCTTATCTTTCTTTATGTTAGCATAATAAGCGGTAAAATATTTGTAACTGCCAATCAACTGAGCTTTATATTTTATTTTATCCACCTGTCCTACTTCTATTGCTTTTTGAAAAGAAGGGTTTGCCAGCCCTTGCTCCATTGTAGAATCTACCGCCCAATAAGCTTTACCAATCATGTAATAACTAAATGCATCATCAGGAAACTTTTGGCTATACAAATTAAACACATCTATGGAAGGTTTGTAATTACCCGACCTAAAATAATTATACCCCGCATAATACAAATCCGTCTTAGATGGCACTTTTTTAACGGATATGATTTTACTAAACCAATCCGCGGCTTCTTTAAACTTTTTATGTGCTTCGTAATAAGTAGCGATATTCTTTAAATAGGTGATCTTATTTGCTTCAAGCGTATCTAATTGTACCGCTTTATCTACATACATTCCAGCAAGGGAATCATTGCCGGGGAATTTAAGGAGCACACTCGTATAGGTTACATAGTCGCCCATGCCTATTTGAGAAGTATCAGCTTTTTTAAAATAATTGTCAAAGGCAGCCTTAGCTTTTATGGAATCCCCTAGCCTGTTATAAGCGTACCCCTCAATACCATATAACTTTGAATAAGGATTTGGCGTAGCGGCGATACACTGGCCTGCCATCACTATTGCCTCCTGAAATAAACCCTGTGCATATTTCATAGATGCTTTATAATAACAATTTTTCGGATCCTCATCCGTGTTGGCCAAATACTTGTCAAGGTACGTTGCGGACTTTGTTACATCAGTATTATAATATAAATCGGATAAATTTTTATACACCGGGCCATAAGCCGGATCTTTTGCGATAGCATCATTAAAATATTTCATATAGATCTCTTCCTGTCCTACGCCTTGTGTTTGATAAATTTTGCCAATCCTGTATAAAGCCCTTGCATAATTAGGGTCTATGTTGAGTGCGGATTGATAGGATATTTGTGCATTACCGCCATCCATCAACATCCTGTAGGCATCACCCATATAAACATACACGGAAGGCTCTTTGAATTTTTTTATGGCTGTGGCTATTTTTAATTTTTCGATAGCATAATTTGGATCTCCATTTTTATTATCAAAATTTGAATTAGCCCTGCCAACAGCAGTCAATACCTCAAGATCTTTGTTTTGGCTCAGGGAAAGTGCTGTTTCAAAACGGTTTCGGGCATCCTGAGATTTACCTTCACGTAATTCTATATTCCCCACTCCTGCTATCAATAATGGATTGTTAGCATTTGTTTCCAGCGCCTTTCGATACAGTTCCTTCGCCTCGGACAATTCTTTAGATCCAAACTCTCCCTCCGATATGGTAGCAATACCCAACCAATAGATTGCTTCCGTGTTATTAGGATTGGCGGCGATCAACTTTTTAAACACATTTTTGGCGCTTTGGAATCGTTCATAATACATAAATTTCTTTCCTTCTTCAATAGTTTGCGCTTTCGTTGCGTTTGAAAGAAACAAGGCAGTTAAAACCAGCAATCCGGATTTGATCTTATTCATTTTATTATACTGTTTAGACTTTACAATGTTATTAATTTTAAATGGAAACTGGTACAATTGACAACTATTCTTTTTCTAATTTTTCATTGATCTTCACATTACGTATGGCAAATCCCATTTTACTTGACCCCAAATAGGCTCTTTTAAAAATTAATTGTCCTCTTTCATATTGCAGGAAATTAAGAAACCCGGAACCAAGGCCTGCATAATTTTCTTTCAGTACATAAAACAAACCACGTACCAAAGGATACCTTCTTGTCATAATGTTTAGCTGGTTTGGTTTTACATACGGGGAATCTGTACAGTTGTCACATTTTACATAAACCATTTTCACTTTTTTTAACATTTCTACCTGGGCGGTGTCTTCGGGGTTGCCTATCCAGCTAATTCCAACCAATCCTATTGCATTTTCATTTGCCGCTACATAATCCAATACATCTTTGCTATTGTTTACTGCCCTTACAACGCTGGTATCAAATTTTCCACCCTTCAAAATGCTATCAATGGCAAAACGTACCGTACTGGTAGCATTTAAACCATCAAAAATTATTTGTTCCTTTTTACCCATCAAACCAGACAATTGTTTCTGCAACCTTTCAAAAGTAAAAATAGTGTCGTTGCTACGATTATTTACAATTATGGCAATAGCGTCTGTTGCAATTTCATCCCAACGGGGAAAGTAATTTAATGAATCTTTAAAATATTTCTCCTCTTTCCTGGTAAGCCCCCGGGTTACAATTACCATTCTTGTAAGGGAGTCTTTTAAAATATCCCTTAAACATTCTGCTTCGGGTTTATAATGAGCTATAATTTTTGCCCCGGGATACGATCCTTCAAATACTTTTATTTGCTCATCAATTACCGGCTTAAAAGACTCATCCACACTAATGTGGATAGTACCACTGGTAAGTGTATCAGTGACTTCAGTATGTTTTTTTGACTTGCAATTTATCAACCCAACACACAAAATAAATAAAAATCCAATGCTAATAGTTGTCCTTTTTCTTTTGTTTGCCATCATCAGTTTCTAAAATAATTTTTCTTGTAGCCCCTGTATATTCTAAAAGCGCCATATAACCAGCATACTACAGCGAATATTTTAATTAATACAGGGTCATATTTATTGATAATGTCCTGGGTTAATTTAACGGGAATCATAAAAAAGAATCCAACAAGTATCATAAATATCCCCATGCCATAATTGGTAATTGTACGCATGCGTACAATGCCTTTATCTCTTTCGCTTAATTGTTCCTTTTCAAATTCTTCCAGCGCCATATTTTTATTTTTTTTTCAAAAAACTTGTAAGCTTAAATCAGCACAGTTTTTTGCGGAGTGGCAATTTACTAATTTAATTACTGAAAATTAATTTTCGGCGATAAACTTAACAGGAATTGTATAATAAACTGCTACATTCCGCCCTTTTGATTTACCTGGTATCCATTCAGGCATTTTTTTCAATACCCTAATCACTTCATTATTAAATTCGCTTCCGCCATCCTGAACTAATTCAAAACCTTGCAGTTTTCCATCATACCCTACTACAAACTTTACTTTCACACTGATTATCTCCCCTTCAGCCAAATCCCCTGGATTATTAAGGTTTCTAACCAGGAATTTTCTAAGCGCCTGGATGCCACCCGGATATGCAGGCATAATTTCAGGGTTATCAGTAGGCTTTGTCATATCCACTGTTGGTTCGGTAAGTTGCAAGGGTTCAGCGCCGCCTTCATCGCCGGTGGCGAAAGGAACTACTAATCGAGTACCCTTATTATTTAAAAGGATGTTGGTGTTGCCGCCTATGGCCAGGTTATTCAAATTTGGAAAAAAATCAGTTGAATCTTTATTATCCACAATGATGATTTTACTTACCAATTTAAGCGTTGATAAAGGTGTTATAATTAGCTGCTTTTTTAACTTGGGCTTTACTTCAGGAACTTTGGGTGTAGCAGGAACTTTGCCAAATCCCGGATCTATAACAGTGAATTCACTAGTCTTTGCAACTTTATCAGGAAGGAAGATAAATGCGGAAAATACAATTACGCCGGCCATCATTATTCCTAAGGATTTAATCAACCGGTTGTTATAAAATTTGCGAAGCATATATGCCCCATAAGCCTTATTTCTTTTTTCGAATAGAATGTCCAATACATCACTTTTCATAATCAATTCGCTGTTCATAAAGGTTGGTTTTGTCGTGAAAAGATTTGAATCAAAACCGGCGCCGTTTGCAATGAGATGCATTTGGATGGTAAATCCACAAATGAGCCTTTAGGAGTTAGCCATTAGCTTTTAAATAAATGCAGGACTTTTAAAATTCGGCAATAAAGTTATATACGAACTCATAAATATTTTTCTCCCGATAACGGCTCTTTGCTAACAGTTTTCTTCCACTTAACATCTTATATTTGCTTCATGAAAATTTTAATGGTATGCCTGGGCAATATTTGCCGAAGTCCGTTTGCAGAAGGAATTTTAAAGGATAAAATTAAAAAGGCTGGATTGAATTGGGAGGTGGATAGTGCCGGCACCAATGGGTTTCATGTGGGAGAGCCACCGCACCATCTTTCTCAAAAGGTTGCAAAAATGAAAGGAACCGATATTAGCAACCAGCAATGCCGGCTTTTTGTAAAAAAAGATTTTGACCGGTTTGATAAAATTTACGCGATGGCTGCTGATGTGATAGAAGAAATGAAATTGATTGGACAGGAAAAATATAATGATTTCATTGTAGGGTTACTTCTAAATGAAGCTTACCCCGGAGAAAACAGGGACATACCAGATCCATGGTACGGTACTGAGAGGGGATACCATAAAGTGTATAATTTAATAGAGGAGGCATGCGAAGCAATAATAAAAAATCATCATTGAGAAAATAACAATTTATAGTATCCGCTATTCAGTACACTATATTTAAAAACTATTATAACCAGGAAACAATCATGGGCAAACCAAGTATCCCCCAGGGCACACGGGATTTTTCAGCAGAGGTGGTGCGAAAACGCAATTATATTTTATCCACCATACGGTCCGCATTTGAATTATATGGATTTGAACCATTGGAAACACCCGCGATGGAGAATCTTGAAACACTCATGGGTAAATATGGAGATGAAGGTGATAAGCTGATTTTTAAAATATTAAATAATGGCATCGGCAATCCTAAAAATATTGATAAAGCAAAAGCAGGTTTTGAAAAAGCTTTAGCCGGAATAAGCAGCAGCGAACTAACGGAAAGAGCTTTGAAATATGACCTTACCATACCCTTTGCAAGGTATGTTGCCATGAACCATACCAAACTTACGTTTCCATACAGACGCTACCAGGTACAACCAGTATGGCGGGCAGACAGGCCGCAAAAGAGCCGCTACCGCGAGTTTACACAGTGCGATGCGGATATAGTGGGTAGTACCTCTTTAATAAATGAAGTAGAGTTGGCGAATATTTATCACCTTGTTTTTAATAAACTGGGGCTTTGGGATTATGAATTAAAAATCAACAGCCGAAAAATTCTGGCAGCATTGGCCCACCTGTGTGGTGGCAATGCAAAAATGATGGACATTACCATTGCCATCGACAAATTGGATAAGATAGGCCTGGAAAAAGTAAAAGAAGAATTAGTGCTGAGGGAACTTAATCCGCAACAGATTGGTATAATAGAAAAATATTTAAATATAACCGGCAGTAACGAAGAAAAATTAGCGCAAATAAAAAAACTGGTTGGAAATATTAAATCCGGCAAAGAGGGTATCCGGGAAGTGGAATTTTTAATTCAACAAACCAGCAATATCGGTATTGAAATCGATTTTACTTTAGCAAGGGGCTTAAATTATTATACAGGGATAATCTTTGAAGCAAAGGCGCCGCCGGAAGTTCAAATGGGCAGCATTGGCGGCGGCGGCAGATACGATGACCTGACCGGTTTATTTGATGTACCGGGTATAGCCGGGGTGGGCATCAGTTTTGGTGTGGATAGAATATATGATGTAATGCAGGAGCTTAGTCTTTTTCCTGATGAAGTACATACTGGTACCAAAGCGATCTTTTTTAATATGGGTGAGGAGGAAAGCCGGTTTGCATTTAAGATTATGCAGCAGTTGAGAGAGAAAGGCATTTCCTGCGAAATGTATCATGAATTCGTAAAGATCAATAAACAATTTAGTTATGCTGAAAAAAAGAAGATTAAATATGCCATCATTATTGGCAGTAAGGAAATAGAACAGAATTATTGTTTGGTAAAAGATCTTGCTACCGGCCTTCAGGAAGTGGTTGTGTTTGAAAGATTATTTGAGTACTTTAACAAATAAAAAGGCAGGGCAAAAAAGAATGCAGCGTTTTTAAAAACCGCTCTTAGTATCAATCAAGAACAACATCTTCAATAAATGGTGTTTTGCAAAATGCGATTTATTGAATAAGCAGTGGAATAAGAATGAACATCGTTGTGTTATTTTAATTCCGATAAATCGGAACTCCCTTGTACCACATACCCATGTGGAACTTTAATCGCGTTAATATCAAATGCTTATTTTGTTACGCGGATTTTAAAATACGAATTACAGGCTACAAACAAATATGGTGGATAAAATTCCCCATAGATAAAATGTACAAGAGTGCGACGCCAATGAAGCTAAATTGAAATATTGAAGTTTGGCCAATAATCCTTTTACTACCCTCAGGACAACTCAACACTTAATGACGAATAACCTAAAAAATAAATTTATGCATTCAACCCATCTTTGTAAACTAATGATTATTGGGGCGGCAACACTCATTTTAGCATCCTGCGCTAAAACCAATACACAGGGAAAATTAATACCAAAAGAAGCAGCTATTGTAATCCGGTTGGATGGTAAATCTTTATCTTCCAAACTGCCCTGGAATGAAATAAAACAAAATCCACTATTTCAGGAGATGAACAGCGATACTAGTTGGCCGGCAACTTTAAAGAGTTTATTAGACAACCCGGAAAACGCAGGCATTGATACCAAAACAGAACTTCTATTTTTTGCGTTAAAAGATAGTATTGGCGGTTATATCGGTTTTGAAGGAACGGTAAAAGACGAAAGTATATTTAAAAACTTCAATAAACAAATGACTGAAAACAGTGCGGAGAGTGAAAAGGATGGCGTGCAATTCATCAGCAAATCTCCTATTTGTGTGGGCTGGACAAAAGAAAAATTTGTGTATGTTTTCGACTCCCCTCAATTGTCTCAAATGGATGAGCTATCTAAAAGAATGGTGAGGGATTCCATTGATATTAGCAACCGCTCCGCCAGGGATATTGAAGCAACCTGTAAAGCGGTTTTTGCTTTAAAAGAAAGTAACAGCCTTGCAAAAGATGAAAAATTCACCCGGCTAATGAAAGAAAAAGGTGATGTTCATTTCTGGATGAATACGGAAGAACTGAGTAAGGGCGGTTCTTCAGCAACAGCGTTGGCGATGGTTAACCTGGATAAATTTTACAAAGGAAATATCACTACGGCCACTATGAATTTTGATAATGGCAAAATGCTTGTTAAAGCAAAAACTTATGCCAGTGAGGAAATGATCAAACTTTTTAAAAAATACAGCGGTGGAAAGATAAATGAAGACATGATAAAGCGCATGCCCGGCAAAGATGTGGTAGCAGTAATGGCTTTAAATTTTAAACCGGAAGCTATCAGGGAAATAATAAAGATGACGGGATTGGATGGGCTGATAAATCTTGGCGTTCAGAAATTAGGTTTTAGCGTGGACGATTTTATTAAAGCAAATAAAGGAGATATTCTTTTTGGCTTATCCGGCCTGGTAATGAAACCGGATACTACCACCTATAAATTTAAAGACCAGCAGGAAAACATATCTCTTTCACAAAAACCAAACTTTGATTTTATTTTTTCCGCATCCATTGGTGATAAGGAATCATTTAATAAACTCATTAATGCGGGTAAAAAAATAGGCCAGGGGCAGTTTAGTGATAGCAGCAAAGCGCCAATATCATTCAACTCAAATGGCACTTATTTCGCTTTGGGCAATAACCAGCAAAATGTTGATCAATACCTGAGTACAGCCCGTGCCGATTTTGACTTCATCCCTAAAATAAGTGGCGAACCTTTTGGTGGTTACCTGAATATCCAAACGCTTTTAAAATCATTCGAAAGCCAGGCTACAAAGGACAGCCCGGCTAAAATAGCCTACGATGCATCCTTACAAATGTGGGATAATATTTTATGGAAAGGCGGTAATTACAGTGATGATGGCATATTGCAGGCTATTGAAATAAACCTGATAGACAAAACGACCAACAGCCTGAAGCAATTAAATCAATACGCGGCAAAATTAAGTGAGCTGTACAAGGAACAAAGAAGAAAACAGAAAGAAGAAAGAATGGCATTTCAGGATTTTCAGGACGCTAAGGATACCCTTGCTTTACCACCTGCTAAAACAAAATAAAAGTACGCCCATAACATGCTGCCAATTCATTAAACGGATTGGCAGCTTTTTAATATTTATTCATGCAAATATTACTGCAAAAAGTTTTACCGGTTTTTTTCGAAGAAAACAAAGTGGATGACTCGCAGGTATGGAATAAAACCCTTTCATTCAACAAAGGAGAAAGTCTTCATATCATTGCTCCCAGTGGCAGTGGAAAAACCACCTTAATACATTTTTTGTATGGGTTAAGAAATGATTACAAGGGTGATATCTCATACGATTCCATTGACATTAAAAATTTTGATGCGGAAAAATTTTCCGTATGGCGCCAACAACATATCAGCATCGTGTTTCAGGACCTGCGATTATTTAATGAACAAACCGTGCTGCAAAACCTTGAAATAAAAAGATCATTATCGCCCTTTCATGCAGAAGATAATATTGTAGCGATGGCGAAAAGATTGGGCATTGAAAGCAAACTGACAAAGCCCTGTAAAACCTGCAGTTACGGTGAACAACAACGCATCGCCATCATAAGGGCATTGCAACAACCATTCGATTTTTTATTGCTTGATGAACCATTTAGCCACCTGGATGAGCTTAACCGAAAAAAAGCTATGGAGTTGATGGAAGAAGAAAGCGGAAAAAGAAATGCCACTATCATTTTAGCCGACGTGAGAGAAATAACCTACTTTAAATCCGAAAGGACCCTTCATCTTTAATGGATAATTTTTTAATTGATAATTGATAATTTGTTTTGATGGAAAGTTTATGCTGAATGGTTAAGCGTTTTGGGTGTATAGTTTTCTGTTTACCGTTTTCTGAATAGTTTTCTGTTTATTGTTTTCTGTTTACCGTTTTAGGTAGTAAGTTTAAGTAAAAAGGTAACAAGCCTCATTATCAATTATCCAATTATCAATTATCAATTAAAACATTATCAATTATCTATGCCTTCCTTCAAAAATATCGCTCCCTTTTTATCCGCCGGTCAAAATAAGGTGTCCCGGTGGCTTAGCTATATCGGGCTTGGTGTGGGTGTTTTATTATTGCTATGTTCTATCCAGATGTATATCAACATCAATGACCTGCTGAAAGAAAAGAACAGCCGTAAAGATGGGGCCGATTTTATATCGGTTACAAAAACAATTACCAACGATAATATGGGTAAGGACAACCGTTTTACCGGTGCTGACCTTGAAGAAATAAAATTACAACCATTTATAACAGATGCGGCGCCTTTGATCTCCAACCAGTTTCGTGTAAAAGCAAGTGCAGGCAATATCATTCCATTTAGCACCGATCTTTTTTTAGAATCAGTAGATGAAAAATTCCTTGATACAGTACCCCCCTCCTTCACCTGGAAAGAAGGCCAGGTGGATGTACCCATTATTTTTTCTTCCGATTTTATGGAGATGTACAATGTATTTGCACCCAGCCAGGGCCTGCCGCAGTTATCCGACAAAACCATGTCGTCCGTTAATATTATATTGGAATGCTATACGCCCACAGGCGTACAAAATTTCAGGGCACGTATCGTTGCTTTAAGCGACCGGATCAATTCCGTGCTGGTTCCTAATAATTTTATGCAATGGGCAAATAAAAACTTTGGCGGCGTGTCACAGGTAAATCCTTCCCGTATTTACATAAAAACAATTGATGCCAATAATCCGCAATTACTAAATTTCCTTGAAAAAAAAGATTACAGGGTTAACAAAGACAAAACTAAATTCGGCAGGGTAAAGCAAATACTGCAAGCCATCGTTAGCGGCCTTGCAGGCTTTGGCGTACTGGTAATTTTACTGGCTATGCTGCTGTTTTCTTTTTACCTGCAATTAATGATCGCTAAAAGTAAAGTCAATTTGCAATTGCTGCTAACACTCGGTTACTCTCCAAAATGGCTTAGTAAAACAGTAGCTAAAAAATGGACACCGGTTTATATCATAATTGTGGTTTCGGCTTTATTATTAACGGGATTATTGCAATTCAGCTTTCAACATTTTGTAATGTACGGCAGGGAAGAATTATCGCCGGTGATGCATTGGATGGTGATTATAGTTGCGGCTGTATTACTGATATTATCTATCATTACAAATTACAGATTGGTAAGAAAATTATTATACAACCTCGGCTAAAAAATATAATTTAAAAATAAAAAAATGCCCGTTGAGGTAAGAAAATATTATAGCGAAGAAGACTTTTTGATATTGGAAAGAATGTCAAAAACCAAGAATGAATATTACCGGGGTGAAATTTTTGCCATGTACGGGGCCTCCTTCCGGCACAGTCAAATAGCAGCCTTCCTTGCAAAGGATATTGGCGTACACCTTACAGGCAAAGCTTGCAATATATTTGGAAGCGATTTAAGGGTTCATACCCAATTAAAATCTTTTTATACATATCCCGATGCGGTAATTATTTGTGGCGAGCCTGTTTTTGTTGACAATGAATTTGATACTATTATTAATCCGGCTATCTTATTTGAAATACTATCTCCTTCAACCGAAGAATATGACCGAACGATAAGATTTGAATTTTATAAAAATATACCAACGCTTAAACAATATGTGCTGATTGATTCACAAAAAATATTGATTGAAGTATTTACAAAACAAAAAGATAACTCATGGCTTTCAGTAAAATACACTAACCCCGAAGAAGAATGGGTACTTGCGTCAATAGATTATAAAGGCAGTGTAAAGCAGGTTTATGAAGAGGTAATCTTCAAAAAGCGTTAAAGCCCTTCATATATAATCGCCGCCCCCTGCCCTA
>JANOTW010000815.1:0-8890 GCA_031416575.1 Ferruginibacter sp. | reverse complement strand
TTTTTTTAACTTGCTGTTGAAATTGCAATTTGTAGACATTGTAAAATGTGTTTAGAACTACAAGTTGCTTTTTCTTTTAAATCAATACCACATTGACTTTTCCACCAATGTGCATAACCCTTAACTTGACGCCAATGCGATTTTTCGGGAAAGCCTGTCCCGGTTCATCGGGAGGGATGGGGGTAGGCTATTTTATTTAGTTATCAAACAAAACAAAATTCACTAATTTACCCGTTGTGCAGTATAATGTGCCGCCGCAGGATGGTTTTTTTGATAAAGGGCCTGTTTGTCTCTATTTTGCAGGTTGTATGGTTGCTGTTAAATAAATGAATGCACTGCAGCATACAGTCATTACAGTCTTTATCAAACCAGCATCGGTACCGGACAAAATTTTATATATATTATTTTTTTTCAAAATTATGAAACGCTGTTGTACCATTCTTTTCGTTTGCTTTGTATGCATTGCAGCAGCGGCTTCTCCCACTAATGGCCGAAAGCAAAAACGGGGCAATGCTGAAGTGGTTCATCGTACAATTAAACTGGTAACAGATGTAATTGTTCATGATATATATTCTCCCCCGGTTGCAAGCCGTATTTATGCTTATGTAACCATTGCAGGGTATGAAGCCGCTATTTATGGCAACCCTGATTATGTCTCCTTCGCAGGTCAGTTAAATGGCCTCAACCCGGTTCTTACACGGGTAGCCTTCAAAGAATATGATGCCTCATTAGCTGCTGTATATGCAATGCTTACCGTAAGCAAAGCACTTGTTATTTCCGAAGATAGGATTGAGGCTTTTCATAAAAAAATATTGCAGGAGTTTAAAATTTCAGGTATGTCCGAAGCCGTTTTCAACAACTCTGTTTTATTTGGGAAGCGGGTAGCAGATCATATTCTTTTATGGGCATCAAAAGATAACTACAGGCAAACAAGGTCTTTAGAAAAATATTCAGTGGAGGATGACGAGCAAACCTGGAAGCCTACACCTCCGGCTTATATGAGAGCGGTAGAACCAAACTGGAATAAAATAAGGCCGTTTATATTAGACTCCAGTCAACAATTTAAACCTTTACCGCCCACCCCGTTTTCCAAAAATAACTCCAGCCAGTTTTTCAAAGAAGCCACAGCGGTATATAGTGCCGGTTTAAAACTAACAACGGAACAAAAGGAAATGGCCAATTTTTGGGATTGTAATCCTTTTAAGATAAATATTAAAGGGCATGTAATGTATGCTTCAAAGAAAATTTCACCCGGTGGGCACTGGATCAACATCACACGCCTGGCGTGCAGGAAGGCCAATGCCGGTTTTGTGCAGGCGGCAGAAGCGTATGCCTTTGTTTCCATTGCCCTCGCAGATGGTTTTATCAGTTGCTGGGATGAAAAATACAGGAGCAATGTAATCCGTCCGGAAACCTATATCAATCAATATATTGATAAAACCTGGGTTCCATTGTTACAGACTCCGCCATTTCCTGAATATACCAGTGGCCACAGCGTAATATCTGCTGCTGCTGCGGCTGTACTAACCAAATTATTTGGCGGTAACTTTTCATTTGCCGATTCTACACAAACAGAATTTGGGTTACCGGTCCGGGCTTTTAAATCATTTCGGCAGGCTTCGGAAGAAGCAGCCATAAGTCGTTTTTATGGAGGGATACATTATATGCCATCAATCAACAATGGCATGCTGGAAGGTAAACAGATTGGAAGCTTTATTACAGGTAAATTGCGTACCAGGAAAAGTGGCCCCGCTGTTGCGGTTACAAAAAAATAATATCCACATTTTAATACAGCTATCCCTTTAAATTTTCTTTAAACACATCATTTCAAAGTGGGGCTGATCCCCTTTTTACAGATCCGCTGATACGTTTAGGATCAGTAGTTTAAAATAGTTTTATCATTAAACAGGCTTCCCTGTTTTAGCCCGATTTTATTTTATGGAATATTTTTTTTAGAAATATTTTTTTAATTGTCAAAATTACCTTTATCTTCATGGAAATTAATTAACTTGTTTACTGCTGCTATTGTTAACAGGATACTTACCAAAAATGATTGCTATTATGCCCCTCAAACAAAAATACCTCACCCCGTGTTTCCCTCCATAATTGGGTTTTACTCCGCTGTGAATGAAAGGTAAAAAAAATGATTTTACTTTACATTGTAATTCCAATAGGATTAACGGCCTAAATAAATCCTAACGATTACTCTTTATTAATTTACCAAAATTCTTTGCTACATGAAATATTCTTCAAAGCTTATTACGCCTGTAATAGCCCTAGCTTCAATTAGCTTATGGCAAAAAAGAAAATTCCTTTTATTTACTTTGTTTATTCTTTCCATTTGGTCACCGGTATTTTCACAGGAAAAGGCGCTGGTTACTATTTCCGGTATTGTAAAAGATAGCAGCGGTGATGCCCTTGCTAACACCACAGTTACGGAAAAGGGGACAAATAATGCCACCACCACTGATTTTCAGGGAAAGTTTACCTTAAAAGTGGCCAATGAAAAATCTGTATTGGTGATTTCTTCCATGGGCTACACATCCAAAGAAATACGAACAGGAAACAAGACGGATTTTATTGTTTCCTTAGACTTTCTAAGGTCAATTCTTGATGAGGTGGTGGTTGTTGGATATGGTACCCAGCGAAGGGCAACTGTAACGGGCGCTGTAAGCACTATAAAATCTGCTGATATTACCCGGACTACTGCAACAACCACTTCCGGAGCGCTGGTAGGCAAAATGCAAGGTATTACTGCCAGGCAGCCAGATGCAAGGCCGGGTGCCCAAACCAATATTCAAATAAGGAATATGGGAGATCCATTATATATAATTGATGGCGTTCCCGCGGATGGCGGTCAGTTTAATCAATTGGGCATAGGTGATATTGATAATATTTCAATATTGAAAGATGCCTCCGCTGCAATATATGGTTTGCGGGCGGCAAATGGTGTAATACTGGTAACTACTAAAAGAGGCCAAACCGGTGGTAAAACAAAGATAAATGTTGATGCATACCAGGCATATCAGACCTTTACCCGGCTTCCTACACCACCTGACGCAGCAACTTATATGCGTGGGCTTGCATGGTCCAATCAAAACAGGGGCCTTGCCAACCCGGTCAACATTACCCCGGCCGAATTGGCTAAATGGGATGCCGGAACTGAAAAGGGCTACCAGAGTTTTGATTACTATAAATATGTGATGCGCCCAAATGTACCGCAGTCTTATGTTTCAGCGAGTGCTTCCGGTGGGTCGGCTACCAGCAAATTCTACCTTTCAGTTAATAATACCTACCAGCAGGCTTTGATCAAGGATTTCGGGTTTAACCGTACCAATGTTCAGGCGAACCTTGAAGCCGGCCTTGCGAAGGGTTTAAAGATTGGCGCCCAACTCAGTGGCCGGTATGAAAAAAGACGGCAGACAGGTGTACCAGGCCTTGATGATTATTTTAATCCGTTCCTGAGTGTTTACACCATGTTCCCCACTGAAAGGCCCTATGCAAACGATAATCCAAGATATGTAAACGGGGACGTACATAACATCAACGTAAACCCGGCAACCTATACAAAAGAAGTTACGGGTTATACAATAAATGACTGGCGGGCAATGAAAGGGATTTTTACGCTACAGTATGATTTGCCATTTGGATTAACCGCAAAAGGAACTTACCAGTATAATTATACCTCCAATGTGGTAGATGAGTTTGAGTACACCTATGATGCATACATCTACGATCCTGTAGCTGATAAATACAATGTTTCCGGCGGCAATCAAAACCCCTGGAGACGTAAGATCAGGCAAAACATTGAAAACGAGTTTGGCCAGTTTCAGTTAAATTACAGTAAAAAGTTAGGGGATCATAACATCGCTGTTGTAGCGGCCTACGAAAGATCTGATAACAAAGCCGAATTCACGGATGTAGGCGGCCTGCCCCAAAATAATACGGTGGGGCTGATGTATTTCGCAGACCAAAACCGATATGGCAACACCTATTTTGAAGAAGCAAGGGCGGGTTATATCGGCAGGTTAAATTACGACTATAAGAGAAAATACCTGGTGGAAGTATTGGGACGGTACGACGGGTCCTATTTATATGCCAAGTCCAGCAGGTGGGGATTGTTTCCCGGCGTTTCTGTGGGATGGAGACTGCTCGAAGAAGACTTAATAAAAAATAGTTTTGTTGGACGGAATTTTAATGAGCTGAAACTAAGGGCATCTTATGGCCAGACCGGTTCTGAACTGGGTGCCGGTGCCTTCGCCTTTTTACAGGGATACAATTTTGCCAGTGGAAACGCAGTACTCAACGGCGTGCTGGTAACAGGCGTTGCGCCCAGGGGGTTGCCTATTACTTCCCTGTCATGGGTGACGAATACTTCAAAAAATATCGGGATTGACTTTGCAATTGCCAATAATAAAATTTCGGGTACGGTGGATTTTTTTGACCGTAAACGTACCGGCTTGCCGGCGCCAAAATATGATGTATTGTTACCTATTGAAGCAGGTTATGCTTTTCCCAATCAAAACCTGAATGCTGATGCGATACGGGGTATGGAAGGAATTTTAACGTATAACAATACCACCGTTTCCGGAATTAATTATGCCGTAAGTGTAAATGGCACTTATGCCAGGTTAAGGTCAATTTCTACCTATAAACCAAGATTTGGAAACTCGTACGACCAGTGGCGGACTTCGGTTGAGGACCGCTGGGCAAATGTAAATTTTGGTTATCATGTGGTTGGTCGTTTCCAGTCGCAGCAGGAAATTGACAGTTACACAATTAATAATGATTTACAGGGCAACAGAACGCAATTGCCCGGTGACCTTATTTTTAAGGATGCCAATGGAGATGGGATCATTAACGTGCTTGATCAGCGGCCAATTGGTTATGCCCAGGGGGCCCAGCCCTATGTAAGTTTCGGTTTAAATTCCCATGTCAGCTACAAGGGATTTACCGTTGCACTTGATTTGGCAGGCGCTACCATGCAAACATACCAGCGTGAATTTGAAGCCCAGATTCCATTTCAAAACAATGGAGCGGGTGTAGGTTATCTTATAAGTGACGCCTGGCGCCGTACCGATCCCTTTGATGCCAACAGTGCATGGATACCAGGTACCTATCCAGCTGTAAGAAAGGATTTTGCCAATCATGTCAATTTTGCCAACCGCAACGACTTCTGGATTATAAATGTGCATTATCTGAGGATCCGGAATTTGCAGGTAGCATACGATCTGCCAAAAAATTTACTTCAAAAAATGGGCATTCCAGGTATTCGGGTTTATTTACAAGGAACCAATCTTTATTCATTCGATAATATGAAATCCCTGCAGATTGATCCGGAAATTTCTTCTACCAATGCGCTGGTATATCCCCAGCAGCGGGTTCTTACATTCGGTATTAATGTTAATCTTTAATCTTAAACAATATGACAAAGCTATTAAAATATACAATGCTATTCCTTGCAGTACTATCCCTGCATTCCTGCAAAAAAGGAGACTGGCTCGATAGGGAATCTCAAACAATTTTAGTGAATGAGCAGGTAATGAACGATCCTAAATTAATCGTAGGACTCCTTGCCAACTATTACAACCGGTTGCCTGTAGACGTTTCATTAACTTCCAGGTGGCAGGAAAATACCTCTTACGATGATGCGGTTTGGTCAGGAGGTGGCAATGCTGGCGATGAGGCAAGGAACAATATAATTGCATATGCTACCGACCGATGGAGATTATGGGATTATGGATTTGTAAGGGATGTAAATCTTGCACTGGAAAATATGGAGCAGTTTGGTACAAACCTCACCGCCGCGCAAAAAGCACAATTCAACGCGGAGTTCCGGTTTTTAAGGGCTTACCATTATTTTGAAATGGTGAAAAGGATGGGTGGTGTTCCAATCATTACCACACAGTTGCTGGTGGACGACAAGGGAGATGTTACTTCTTTGCAGAAACCCCGCAATAAAGAAGCAGAAGTATATGACTTTATCGCATCTGAATGTGATGCCATTAAAGACCTCGTTGGAAATGCAGGTAGAAATACACGTGCCAATAAGTACGCTGTACTGGCACTAAAATGCAGGGCCATGTTGTATGCCGGTTCAATCGCCAAATACAATAACCTGCTAACCCCCAATATCGTTCTTCCGGGAGGCGAAGTAGGTATCCCTGCTGCAAGGGCCAGTGAGTTTTATCAGAAATCACTCGATGCTGCCAAAGAGATCATCGCCGGCCCTTATTCCTTATACAAAGGCAACCCTCATGCTGGTGAAAACTTTTTTGAAGCGCTTACCAAGAAGCTGGGCAATCCTGAAGTGATCTTTGCGCAGGATTTCCTGCAGTCCAAGGGTAGAAATCATACCTTTAGCTACGACAATATTGCCCGTTCCATTCGGGAAGATAATCTCGCTTCCTCCGCCATTGCGCCTTCCTTAAATTTAGTGGAGAGTTTTGATTATCTGGATGGTTCGGCCGGATTGCTTAAAACACGCAATGCTGCCAATACCGATTTCATTTTCTACGACAAGCCCGAGGATATTTTTGCCAATAAAGATGGCAGGTTGTATGGTACGGTCATCTTTCCGGGTACCAGTTTTAAAGGCTCAAGTGTTGTTATCCAGGCGGGTGTAATGGTTTGGAATGCCACTACCAGTACCTATCAGACAGTAGAGGGTAATTTGGGTTCCGTATTTACAGATGGCAAATTACTAACAGGAGGTTCGGGACCCCAGCGTTCGGCTTTAGATGTTTCCAACACCGGTTTTAATTTAAGAAAATATATCGACCCTGCGCCAGGTTCCAGCAACCGCGGCAGGCAAAGTGAAATTTGGTGGGTCCGGTACCGCCTCGGCGAAATATTATTAAATGCGGCTGAAGCAGCATTTGAGTTAGGGCAAACGGGTACCGCATTGGGATACATCAACACGGTAAGGGAAAGGGCCGGTTTCCCTCCCAACAGCCTCACTACATTGAGCATTGACAAGTTGTTGAACGAGCGGCGTACCGAGCTGGCCTTTGAAGATCATCGTTTGTGGGACCTTATCCGCACCAGGACCGCAACAACGGTATGGAATGGGGTCGGAAATAATCCGGCTGCCAATAACCGGGCTTTGTATAGTTACCGCGTGGTACGACCGGGAGACCCTGCACGCCACGATAAATTTGTTTACGTACAGCAGGTAGCTCCGAGGTTCAGAACACCCCGCTTTTTCCAGATCCAGAATTATTATTCCTCTATTGCACAAAACGTAATAGATGCCAATCCTAAAATTGTTCGTAATCCATTCCATTAAATTTTGCAGTATGAAAAATAACTTTTTATCAATAATAACACTCCTTGTATTCATGAGTATGGTATCAGGGTGCAAAAAGGATAACTTCGAACCTCCAACCTCCAAACTATCCGGAAGAGTTGTTTACCAAAATCAGCCGATCGGTGTCCGCTCAAATGGCGTTCAACTTGAAATATGGCAACGGGGTTTCCAGTTATTCACTAAAATTCCAGTGTTCATAGCCCAGGACGGAACATTTTCTGCCGCCCTGTTTGATGGGGATTACAAGCTAACCCGCTTAATCGGCAATGGCCCCTGGGCTGATAATAGAGATACAATCAATGTATCGGTGAGGGGAGCCACAGCAATAGATGTTCCGGTTGATCCATATTTCATTGTAAAAACCGAAACCTATACTAAAAGCGGTACCTCCATCAATGCGAGCTTTAGCCTGCAACGGGTAAATACCACCAAGAACCTCGAACTGGTAAGGATTTATATCGGTCAAACGCTGATTACCGATCAAAATAACAATGCCGCCAACGCTCAAAAACTTGCAGCAACCATCACTGATCCAACTCAGCCGGTTACACTGTCTGCAACAATTCCGGCAGCACTCACCGGTAAAGATTTTGTATATGCCAGAATTGGTGTAAAAACCGTTGGGGTTGCAGAACTCGCTTACTCAATGCCTCAAAAAATTGCGCTTAAATAGCTATTAATTACTAATTGAAAAGCTTTATGATTGCACCATGATCAACCATGGTGCAATCATGATTTTCCGTAGCTACTTATATACAAAGCCCCGTACTTGCTATTGTCAAAATATGAATAAGCAGGTGCTGGGTTTATTGCTGATATGATATAAATGTATTTGCAAGAATTGGTGTAAAAACTGAAGGAGTAGAAGACTGGATATTTTCACCCGTACAAAAGATTTCATTATAACATGTATGCTTAGGCGCATAAGCGTAAATGTAATGTAACACTCCAATCTTATAAAACAACGCATTTATAGAATCCAATATCAGGTATTTAAAGGCCATTTAGCGCTGGCTAAATGGCCTTTAATTTTAAATTCATACCATTACGGAAAAATGTATTTATCCAGCCACAACTTCCACTTAATAAAATTGAAATTACAATGAAGAAAATCACTATTCTGTCTGTCATTTTATTTTTCACGGCAACTGTTTTCTCTCAAACTGAATGGAAAATGGCAGGCAATAAAATAAGTACCCCCTGGGCTTCAAAAGTAGATCCGGCCAACACATTGCCCGAATACCCACGCCCCCAAATGGTACGCAATAACTGGATGAATTTGAATGGGCTTTGGCAATATGCAATTTTACCAAAATCACAGGAAGCTATACCTGCTTCATTTACCGGGAAAATTTTAGTGCCCTTTGCAGTTGAATCAGCTTTGTCTGGTGTGGGTAAAACTGTTGGAAAAGATAGTGTGCTGTGGTACGAACGTGAGCTGGCCCTGCCAGCTAATTTTAAAAACAATAATGTGCTGTTACAATTTGGTGCGGTTGATTGGTTATGCGATGTGTATGTAAATGGAAAAACCGTAGGCACCCACCAGGGTGGATATGACCCTTTTTCATTTGATATTACTGC